>JANOTO010000375.1:0-7843 GCA_031416395.1 Rhodoferax sp.
AAAGGCACGATTGTGATTCGGGGCGGCAAGCTGGATGTACGGCAAGACCCGCAGGGCTTTCAATACGGCGTGGTGACCGCCGAGTCCGGCAAGCTGGCGTTTTTCAGGCAAAAGCGAGATGGCGTGGACGAATTCATCGAAGGCGAGGGCGAGGTCATTGAGTACGATGGCAAGGCAGACACGGTCAAGTTCATCAAGCGCGCGCAGTTGCGGCGCCTGCGCGGGACGGTGCTTAATGATGAAATGACCGGGGCCATCATCGTGTATGACAACTCGACCGATGTTTTCACGGTCGATGGTGGTGCCACGAAAGGCACGCCCAACGCACCAGGAGGCCGGATACGGGCGATGTTGACACCCAAACCCGAAGCGGCCGATGCGCCACCCACCCCACCTGCCGCATCAGCAAGCCGCCCAAGTGGCAGTCAGGCACCAGCGCCTTCATCGCAATTGCGCCCGAGTACCGTGCTCAATTCGATGCCAGCTCAGATTCCGGCCACTCCTGCCTCACCCGCGGCATCATCTTCGGGTGGCGATAAAAAGTGACGGCTGTGTTACCTGAGGTGCAGCCTGTCGCCGCAGACCCCGTGACGAACATTGCGCAGGTCTCCCAAAGTAAGCTCGAAGCCATCGGCCTGCAAAAGTTTTATGGCAGCCGCAAGGTCGTCAAAGACGTATCGCTGGTGGTGCGCAAAGGCGAGATCGTGGGCCTGCTCGGCCCCAACGGCGCAGGCAAAACCACGTCGTTCTACATGATTGTGGGCCTGGTGCGAGCCAGCGGGGGCGACATCACTATTGACGGTAAATCGGTGGAGCACATGCCGATACACCGCCGCGCGCGTTTGGGCTTGAGCTACCTGCCGCAAGAAGCTTCGATCTTTCGCAAGCTCAATGTCGAAGACAACGTGCGTGCCGTGCTGGAGTTGCAGTATTACACCGACGGCCCCAAAGTTGGCCAGCCGCTGGACAAGGCAGAAATCGAAACGCGCCTGACGGGCCTGCTGCAAGAGCTGCGGGTGGAGCATCTGCGCGCATCGTCCGCGCTGGCGCTTTCAGGCGGTGAGCGCAGGCGCGTTGAGATCGCCCGTGCGCTGGCAACCCAACCACGCTTCATCCTGCTGGACGAGCCGTTTGCCGGCATCGACCCGATTGCCGTGATTGAGATCCAGCGCATCATCGGCTTCCTGAAAGATCGGGGCATCGGTGTGCTGATCACCGACCACAACGTGCGCGAAACCCTGGGCATTTGCGACCACGCCTACATCATCAATGATGGCAATGTGTTGGCGCAGGGCACGCCGACGGATATCGTGAACAACCCGGATGTGCGACGTGTTTACTTAGGTGAACACTTTCGAATGTAATGATGTTGCCCCCACGGTCATTCACTTCGTGTAATTCTCTGCCCCCCAAGGGGGCTGTGCCTTGCTTGGGGCGGCCGGGCGCGGCGGCTTCGCTATGAAACAAGGCCTCTCCCTAAGAATCTCGCAGCACCTGGCGCTTACGCCCCAGTTGCAGCAATCGATTCGCCTGTTGCAGCTCTCCACGCTGGAGCTGAGCCAGGAGGTTGACCAGATGCTGGACGACAACCCCTTTCTGGAACGCACTCAGGATGATGCGCCGCGAGAAGACTTCGGCTTGACGCACGCGGATGCGCCAGTGGCCTCTGGCGAGCGCGAGGCAGAGGTCGCCACCAGCATCCCAGGCAGCGACAGTAGCGCAGAGTCAAGTGCAGATTACGCAGGAGACTCGGGCCCTGGCGCACAAAACAGCGACGATGCCACACCACTTTCCGCCGAAGACACGCAAAACTGGGAAGGTGATGGCACGGTAGACATGTCACCCGACGACAGCGAGTGGGGCGGTGATGCCAAAGCGCACACCAACAACCTGGGTGGCGACGACGACATGGACGCGACAGAACTCGCACGCAACCAGGAGTCGCTGCAATCGTTTTTGCACCGCCAGGCGATTGGCCTTCGTTTGTCCGATGAAGACCGTGTTGCGCTTCGGTTTTTGATCGAATCACTCAATGATGATGGCTATCTGGAAGATTCTTTGCAGTCGCTCGCCGAAGGTTTGGCCGGGCCGGATGACGTTGATCAGCTCGAAAGCCTGGTTCATCATTTCACCGTGGCCTTGGGCCTGTTGCAGAGCCTTGAACCCTCAGGTGTGGGTTCGCGCGACCTGGGTGAATGTCTGCGCCTGCAACTGCGTGCCATGCAAAAGCTGCTGGCCGATCAGATTGAGTTGGGCCTGAACTCGCAACCGACCGAAGCGCAGGAGCGGCTCATCGTGGTCGCTTTGCACATTTGCAACCAGCCCATCGATTTTTTGGCGCGCCGCGACTTAAAGCGCCTGACCCAATTGTGCGGCTGTACAGATGCCGAGGCGCGCGAAGCCATTGCCCTGATTGGTCGCCTGGAGCCCAAGCCAGGTCGCAAGTTTGTGGATGTTGAACGTAACGTGGTGGTGCCCGACGTGATCGTGATCAAAGTAGGGCAGGGCACCACGTCCCGATTCAAGGTGCAGCTCAATCAGGATGTGATGCCGCGCCTGCGTGTACACGACATTTATGCCAATGCGCTTAAAGGCCACCGTAGTGGCGGGCGAGACGCGTCAAACCACGCTGCGCTTCAGCAGCGCTTGCAAGAGGCCCGCTGGTTCATCAAAAATATCCAGCAGCGTTTCGACACGATTTTGCGGGTCAGCACGGCGATTGTGGAGCGGCAAAAAAGCTTCTTCGTGCACGGTGCGCTGGCCATGCGTCCGCTTGTGCTGCGTGAGATTGCCGACGAGCTGGGCCTGCATGAATCCACCATCAGCCGCGTGACTACTGCGAAGTTCATGTCAACTCCCTTTGGCACGTTTGAGTTGAAGTATTTCTTTGGCTCTGGCTTGGGCACCGAGTCAGGTGGCAGTGCGTCCAGCACCGCAGTGCGGGCTTTGATTCAACAGTTTGTTGCCGCTGAGACGCCCAAGAAGCCGCTGAGTGACAGCCAAATCTCACTCATGCTCAAAGAGCAGGGCATTGAATGCGCGCGTCGCACCGTCGCCAAGTACCGCGAGGCGCTGCGCATAGCGCCCACCAATTTGAGAAAAACTCTGTGAACCAGCTTCAGTTATTTTTGCCCTGCGCAGCGGGCGTTGAAGACTACCTGGTCGCTGAAGTCGTGCGCGCCACTGGGCTGGCGCAGCAAGATGTGCACAAGCAGCGCGGCGGCGTGGCGTTGACCGGGTCCTGGCGCGATGCCCTGCTGCTCAATTTGCACAGCCGCCTGGCGCAGCGCGTACTGGTGCAACTGTCATTCACCAACTACCGCAACGAACAAGATTTGTACCGTGCCGCCAGCGAAGTAGCGTGGGAGATCTGGTTCACGCCGCGCCAAACCATCAAGATTGAAGTCACTGCCCAGCATAGCCCGCTGACCTCGTTGAACTTTGCGGCGCTGAAGATCAAAGATGCTGTGTGTGATCGCTTCCGCGCTAAAGCGGGCGGTGTGCGCCCCGATGTCGACACCACCTGGCCCGACATTCGCATCTACGCGCACTTGACAACAGACAGCCTCTCGCTCTACATCGACACCTCGGGCGAGCCATTGTTCAAGCGCGGCTGGCGTGAAGACAAAGGCGAAGCGCCGTTGAAAGAAACGCTGGCTGCCGCCATGATTGCCGCCAGCGGTTGGGCCAACGTGCCAGACGGCGAAGCCTTGCTGCCGCTGTACGACCCCTGCTGCGGCAGCGGCACCATCGCCATCGAAGCCGCGCAGATTGCCTGCAACATCGCGCCGGGTTCGCTCAGACGGTTTGCGTTCGAGAAGATGCTGCCCTTTCAGCCGCACGTCTGGAGCGCGATTCAGGCACAAGCCAAGAGCGCAGAGAAACTCGTTACGGGTTTGATTTTCGGCAGTGATGTAGCCCACCGCATGGTCGATTTTGCGGAGCGTAACGCAGCACGAGCCGGGGTAGCCAATTGCATCGAGTTTCGCGGTGGCGATGCCCTGCAACGCATGCCCCCGAGCGAAACCCCCGGCGTGATGCTGCTCAATCCCCCGTATGGCGAGCGCATCGCCGCAGCAGGCATCGCAGGCCAAGACCGTCTGGGCGTCGCGAATGTAGCAGGCGAAGAGCGCTACAACACAGGTAACCCCGGCGCACGCCAGCACGCCCACACCGAAGACGGTGGCGAATTCTTCAACCAGCTCGCCAGCCACTGGAAGAAAAACTACCCCAACTGGACCGCCTGGATGCTCACCCCTGATTTGAAGATGCCCAGCAAAATGCGCCTCAAAGAATCAAGAAAAATCCCGATGTGGAACGGCCCCATCGAATGCAGGCTGTTCAAGTTTGAGATGGTCAAAGGGTCAGCGCGCAAGTGAAAAAAATCGTCCTGGATACCAACATCATCCTAGACCTCTACGTCTTCAAAGACCCCGCCACAGTCCCCCTGCAAATCGCCCTCGAATCCGGTACCTACCAGTGGATCGCCACCCAACCCATGCGCGACGAGCTGGAGCGTGTGCTGGCGTACCCCCAAATCGTGCCCCGCCTAGCGTTCTACCAATTGACTGCCACGGACATCCTCGAGCAGTTCGATAAATTCGCCCAGCTAGAACCCATCGCCCCCAAGGCCAGCGTCACCTGCAAAGATGTTGATGATCAGAAATTCATTGATCTCGCGGTTGCACACAAATCATTGCTGTTGAGCAAGGACAACGCCGTGCTTTGCATGGCGAAGCGGCTGTTCTCCCTCGGGGTTATGGTGAATGTGCCACTGTGAAAAGCTATGTGTGGCCTGATGTCCTTTTTTCCCTAGGCGACCACACCCATGCGGTCAACTTGGATCGAAGCCGGCATAGCAACCACCTGTGATCGCTCCCCAACCACCTTCCCAAAACTAGCGGCACTCGCCTGCGGCCAATACAGCGCATAAATCGGCGACAACCCGCTCAAATCATTCCCCAGCAGTGCTCCATCCGGCATTTGCGTCAAGATCGCTTGCGCCAGCAACTGCACTTTTTGATCGCTGCCCCGTCGCACGATGTGGTCAGCGGTGATTTCGCTGGGGTGGCTTAAGCCGGCGGCTTGCACCATCTCTTTGAGTGCATGCAGCGTTTGCTGGTGAAAGTTGTAGACGCGCTGGGCTTTGTCCCCCACCACCAGGGCTTTTTGGCGTATCGGGTCTTGTGTGGTGACGCCTGTCGGGCAATGGCCCGTGTGGCAGGTTTGGGCTTGCAGGCAGCCCAGCGCGAACATGAAGCCGCGCGCGCTGTTGCACCAGTCGGCACCCAATGCCATCAGACGCGCGATGTCAAACGCGCTGATGACTTTGCCGGCACAGCCCAGCTTGATGCGATCACGCAGGCCCGCCCCGCGCAGTGTGTTGTGTACCAGGCGCAGGCCCTCTTGCAGCGGCACGCCGATGTGGTCGGTAAACTCCAGCGGTGCCGCGCCGGTGCCGCCCTCGGCCCCATCAACCACGATGAAGTCGGGTGTGATGCCGGTTTGCAGCATCGCCTTGACCATGGCAAACCACTCCCACGGGTGGCCAATGCATAGCTTGAATCCAGTCGGCTTGCCGCCCGACAGCGCACGCAGACGAGCGATGAACTGCATCATTTCGACGGGGGTGGAAAACTCGCTGTGCGAGGCAGGCGAAACGCAGTCCACGCCAACCTGTACGCCGCGCGCATCGGCAATCTCTATCGTGACTTTCGCCCCGGGTAACATGCCGCCGTGGCCCGGTTTGGCCCCTTGGCTGAGCTTGATCTCGATCATCTTCACCTGCGGGTCACGCGCGTTGACCGAGAATTTTTCTGAATTGAAGCTACCGTCTTCATTGCGGCAGCCAAAGTAGCCAGAGGCCACTTCCCAGATCAAGTCGCCACCGTGTACACGGTGGTGTTGCGAGATTGAGCCCTCGCCCGTGTCGTGCGCAAAGCCGCCTTGTTTGGCTCCGCTGTTCAGGGCCAGGATGGCATTGGCGCTTAGCGAACCGAAGCTCATGGCGGAGATGTTGAAGATGCTCAGCGCATACGGCTGGCTACAGCCGGGGTTGGGCGCAGTGGACGAGCCACCCACCCACACGCGAAAGTCGTGTGTGCCCAATTTGGACGGGGCCACCGAGTGGTTCATCCACTCGTAGCCGACCGCGTGGACATCGAGCTGTGTGCCAAACGGGCGCTTGTCCGGCTCGCCCTTGGCGCGCTGGTAGACCAGGGAGCGCTGCGAACGCGAGAAGGGCGTGGCCTCGCTGTCGCTTTCCAGAAAATACTGGCGCATCTCCGGGCGGATAAATTCCAGCATGTAGCGCAGATGGCCAATCACGGGGTAGTTGCGCAATACTGAGCGTTTGGTCTGCACGACGTCATAAACCCCCACGCCAAAAATCACCAGAAACACGAAGGCCAGCGGGCCGCCTACACCGAAGCCAATGGCCGTGAAGAGGCAAAGCAAAAGTCCGACACCAGACAGTACAAAGGCGGTGTAGCGAATCGGGAAAAACGAGTCCAGAGTTTTTAGCATGCTTGATTGTCTCCTCCGCCCACACGATAGCAGCAGTTTCGGGTCGTTAAACTGCGGGTTTGCATCGATCTACACCATGGCAGCCGACCCCTCATCTTCTGAAGCAAACGTCCCCCTCATCGCAAACCCGGGCGACATGAACATGCACGAGTACCGCGAACTGGACGAGATTCTGGACGACGTTCGCACCCGCTTTGACGATACGCCTCAGTGGGAGTTTTGCGATGGCTTTATGGCGGCGTTGATTTGCTGCCGGCGGTTGATTCCGCCCAGTGAATACTTCCCGATGCTGCTGGGTACCGACATCACCAACGACGAAGGTCAGGGTGCCTTTGCGGACGATGCGCAGTTCGCGCGTTTCATGACACTGTGGGTCAAGCGCTGGAACCAGATTGCAGAATCGCTGGACGCGGACGCAACAGCGCAGGCGGCGGGGCGCGGCTTCATTCCGCAGGTGATGGATGTGCGCGGTAGCGTTGCTTTGCTGACGCCTGAAGAGCAGGCCATGCTGCCAGACGGAGACCCGCCCTCGTTCGCCCAGGTGTGGGCTATCGGTTTCATGTCGTCGGTGGAGAGTTGGCTAGACGACTGGAACCCTCCGCGTGATCGCAGGGCCGCCACCATACTGGACGATTGCTTGCAAGCGATTCTTGATTTGACCGATGACGATATTGAGTCGCCCCCTGTGTCGGTTGTAGCCGATGATCCCCAAGTTTTCAACATTAGCCCGCGCAGGCTGGACGAATTTTCGCAGGCGGTCTGGGCCGTGTACGACATGCGCGACCTGTGGCGCAGCTTAGGCCCACGCGTTGAGCCTGCACGCAAGAACGACAAACCCGGCCGCAACGACCCCTGTTTCTGCGGCAGCGGCAAAAAATATAAAAAGTGCCACGGTGCGGGCTAATCGTCACCCATCTCACCACGGCAGCGCGCTGCCATCGTGATTGAAGAATCCGCCCGAGTCTGCGGCTGTCAATCCGTCGATCACCGCCAGCACACGTGCTGCGGATTGGGCGGGGGTTTGCACCTCCAAGCCAGTTTTAGCGAACGCCGATGACAGCGCAGTGGCCACCGTGCCAGGGTGCAGCACCACGCAAACAGCCTGGGGCGCACGGCGGCGCAGCTCGATCGCGGCGGTGTGAACCAACTGATTGAGGGCCGCTTTGCTGGCGCGGTAGCTGTACCAGCCGCCCAGTCGGTTGTCGCCAATACTGCCGACTTTGGCCGATAGGCTGGCAAACACCGCCTTGCCGCTTTTGGGAAGCAGCGGCAAAAAGTGCTTCATCAACAGTGCCGGGCCAATCGCGTTGATGGCGAA
>JANOTO010000376.1:0-3788 GCA_031416395.1 Rhodoferax sp.
TGCGGGCCGACATCAGACGGCCACCACGGCGCGTGCGGTGCTGAGGGTGTTGGTAGTTGACTTTGCAATTGAATTTGCGCTGTGAAATTTGCGCCGTGACTGAGTTGATCTGCGGCATGAGAACCACACCAGCCGCAGCAAGAACGCAATTTTAGTCATGAATCTCCGCCCAAACCCTACAATCTACGACGTATGTCGAATACCGTTCAAATTGATCAAATTGCCGAGCGTGTAGAGCGCTTGCTGCTGCGCCATAAAGAGCTTCAGCGCACCAACGCGCTGCTCAGCGCGCAAGTTGATGGCTTGATGCAGGAGCGCGATTCGCTCAAGTCGCGCCTGGGTGCTGCGCGCGCACGGGTGGATGCCTTGCTAGATCGGCTGCCCCGCCCCGATACCGAGCCTGAAGCAGGAAATGGCAGCTCTGCTCCGCCGTCAAATGCGCTCAAAAAAATCTCTGGATTGAATAAAACCGCATGAAACAGCTTGAAGTCCAGATCATGGGGCAAAGTTACCTTTTGACCTGCCCAGACGGTGGCGAGACTCCTCTACTTGAAGCTGTGGAGCGGGTTGACACGGCGATGTGCAAAATCCGCGAAGCGGGCAAGGTGCGCGCGCGTGACCGCATCGCTGTATTGGCCGCACTCAATCTGGCGTTTGAGTTGTCTGGCCGACCAGCGGCTGCAGCTGCTGAGACGGCACCATCAACAGTCGCCGCCGAGAGCGCTCCAACCGTCAACAACGCGGACGAAAATCAATTGCTGATTTCTTTGCTGGAACGCCTGGATGGTGCACTCAGTGAAGACGGTCGCCTACTTTAAAAGTCAACTTCAAAGGCCCATTGACGGTCTACAATAGTTTCGTCTGTAGCGTTCGCCGGGCTTTATATTTCCTTGTACCAATGCTCTTAGAGCTCGGGCTTGAAACATAGCCGACCAAGCGTGACCATCTCGCGTTAGATGAACCCAATGTTCGGTTGATCTCGCCCACCTGAACCCTGGTTCAGGATGCCGGTTCGGTGCCCGCTGCAGACACCTATTCCGCCTCAAAAATCAACGTACCTAAAAACCGCTCTCACGTACCGCAACGGCGGCGATGCGAGTCAAGATACTGGGCAACCAGGCGCGCTCTTCGCCCGCAATGACGACGCTGGAGAGCATCATCTGCTGGCCTTTTGGAATTCCCTGAACTTCAATGCGAACCCGGTAAATGGCATCTTTGGGGGCGCGCTCCTGGCGCTGGCTGTCGCCAGTGGCGGCGACCGTCGCCAAAGGCCCGCCTGCCCGGGCATCCAGCATGCTGTGCGGCAACACACTGGTGCGAGACGAGTCAACTTCTTTCACCTGACCTTGCAAAACAGTCAGCGAGCGCGCTCCCAGATGGATGCGGGCGGTATCGCCTGCGCGCACGCGAGCGACATCCTCTTCGGCAACAAAGGCTTCCACCGTCCAGCTCGCAGGATCCACCAACACCGCAAGGGGCTGACGAGGTGCCACCCAAACACCGCCGGCAAGTTGGGGGTCCAGATCGCGCAAGACCCCAGAAAACGGTGCGGTCAGTTGCATGCGTGATCGCTCGCCAGAGTACAAACTGGCCTCGGCCAAAAATTTGTCTTGTTGCGAGGTGAGCTGCGCTCGCCGCTCCTCGCCATCCAGCAACCCCGTCAACCCCAAAAGTTCTTTTGCCCTGGCATCGGCCAGCCCGCTGGCGCGCTGCTGGGCCAGCTGCAAATCAGGCGACTCCAGCGTGAACAGGACTTGCCCCTCTTTGACCGCACCTTCGGCGGCAAGACTTGTCAACTTGCCGGCCAACGGTGAAAACACAACGTGCTGACGCTCAGGGTGCAACCAGCCGACACCTTTCACGCTGGTTTGCCACGGCACTAGCGAAGCCGCCAACAACACTGCGCCGAGCAAAGCCGCCATGACAATGCGGTTCGTTTTAATTTCCGTTCTCCTGCTCCACCAGATTTTGACTTCAGACCAGATCGGCTTGGCAATGAACCAGACCACCTCCACAATCATCAGGAATATCCCCAAAATCTTAAAGAAAAAATAGTAGACGACTAACGCGATGCCCAAAAAAACGACCAGGCGGTAAATCCAGGTCGCCAACGCGAATGCAATCAGTGCAGCGTTGCCATTCCCTGCCAATCGCTCGGGCCAAGGGTCTTTGACACCCAGTAGGTTGCGGCGCAGCCACGTGCGTGCCAGGGTGCCGCTGCGTTCGTGCAGATTGGGAAAATCAAGGATATCGCTAATGATGAAATAACCATCAAACCGCATAAATGGGCTGGCATTGACCAGCAGCGTGAGCACCCAACTGGTGGTCGCCAGAAAGAACAGCGCGTTGCGCACGCCACCATCAGGCGTGAGGCTCCAAGCCAGCGTGGCCAGGCCGGCTATGCCAAGCTCGGTCACGATCCCAGCGCTGGCGATGGCCAGCCTTTCGCGCGCGCGCGTGAGCTTCCAGCTTTCACTGGTGTCGGTGTAAAGCATGGGGAACATGACCAGCAGTGCCACGCCCATGTGGGCAACACGCACGCCATAGCGCGTCGCCGTGAGCGCATGCCCCACTTCGTGCAGCGCTTTGGCAAACACCAGCGCCACGGCATAGCCCAGCACACCAGACCAAGTCATGTGATCGACCACCACGCTGACGAACACCTGCCATTGCCGCGCGGCAAGGAACAAGCCCAGCAGGCTCGCCAGCACCACCACAATTGCGGTGGTTCGCGTGAACAGCCAGCTCACCCATGGCAGGATCAAAGCCAGCCCAACTTGCGGGCGGATCAACGGTATTCTAAAAAACAGGTAGTTGTGCAAAAGCCAGGTGTAGACACTCTTTTGCTGCAATTGGGCCCGCTGGCGCAGCCGGTCAACCGACTGCGCCGAGTCTGCCCGCAGCAGGCTGTGCTGATCCAGAAACGCCACAAGCGCCATCACGTCAGTTTCATCAATGCTCAGCGTGGTTTCGGCAGAGACAGCTTCCACAATCGCTTGGGGGCTGCCTTCAGCCCATCGCAGCAGCAGTTCAAAATCAATCCAGCCAATTCTGAAAAACCGGTTGTTGACCGGGTCTTGCACCATCCATGCGGGCGAGCCATCGTGGTTGGCGGCCGCAGGCAACAGGCGTAACTCTTCACGCAGAGCAGGCAGGCGAGTCGGCTGCCGGGCTGCAGGCAGCGGCAATCGCGCAACCGGGATTAAAGTCCCGTCCATTCGCGCAAAGCGGAAAGTGGACGACGGAACAGGTAGTACCCCAGCGTCGCCCAGTCGCCTGAAACCCGAGCCGTACCGCGCAAGCCGATGCGCGCCTTGGTGCCGTCTTCGTCAAAAGCCCCGCGCAGCCGATAGGCGGATATCCCGTCCGGGCTCATCACAGCCTGGTAGCTGGTTTGCACCAGTTTGGCCGCCAGTGGCTCCAACGGTGCCGTGCTCAAAAACAGGCGAATGGGGGCACCCGGCTCAAGATTGAGTGCGTCAGAAACAGGAAGCCAGATCAACACGCCCGCATCCTTGGGGTCGGCCAATTGCATCACGCGCTCACCCGTTTGCACCGGCCGCCCCAGCCAGTCGTTGGGGTCGCCGTAGACGGCCAGCCCATCGCGTTCGGCCTTCACCATCACGCGATCCAGCGTGCCTTCAGCCAGAGCAAGCTCTGACTCCTTTTCCCTGACGCGGCCTGCGGCTGCTGCGAGTTCGCCTTTACTTTTTACGTCATCGAAGGCGCGCTGTTGCGCCACCAGAAGATCGGCTTTCGCAATAGCTACGCCCCGCCGAGCAACCTCG
>JANOTO010000377.1:0-3031 GCA_031416395.1 Rhodoferax sp.
CCGGCGCACCACGCATGAAAACGTGGACTTGAACCGCAATTTCCAGGATTTCTCAAAACCGCTGCCGGTCAACGAGGGCTACCGTCTGCTCGGCCCGCTTTTGCTTCCCGATCAGTGGCCACCGGATGCGGCCAACCAGGCGGCCGTTGCCCAATTTGTGCAGACCCACGGCGTCATTGCCACCCAGGCCGCTATCTCGGGTGGGCAATATGAATTTCCGCAGGGACTGTTCTTCGGCGGCAATGCGCCGACCTGGAGCAATCAGACTTTGCGCAAAGTACTACAGCAGCACGGCACGCACGCCCAACACCTCGCCTGGATCGATTTGCACACCGGGCTGGGGCCCAACGGCCTGGGCGAGCGCATCTTTGCCTGCGCCAACGACGCAGCAGCGCTGGCGCGGGCACGCCAGTGGTGGGGCGGTGAAATGATGCCTGACGGCACCAGCGCCACGCCCGTCACTTCGATCTACGACGGCAGCTCCAGCTCGTCCCTGCTGACGGGCCTGATGTGGACGGCCGCCTACCAGGAGTGCCCGCAGGCGCAGTACACCGCCATCGCCATGGAATACGGCACCGTGCCGTGGACTGAAGTGACCTCCGCCCTGCGTGGCGAGCATTGGCTCAATGTTCACCCTGAGGCATCGCCAGCGCTGGCAAAACAGATCAAGCAGGCCATGCTGGACGCGTTTTACACCGACACCGATAGCTGGAAAGGCCAGATCATTGCGCAAGCGCGCCAGTCGATGTTCCAGGCGGTGGACGGGCTGAGCGGCTCGATAACTGAGCATTGAGTAATCACCAGCCGTTTTACTACATTTGTAGTAAAAAATGACCAAAAACAGGCCAAAAATGATCAAAATGCCTGTTTTGCGTCAAATTACGAATAATTTAGGGCTTTAGCTCTCGTATAACATGCATGAGTAGCTACTGAAATAATAGCACTCTGAGTTTTGAACTAGACCCCACCGATTCGCCGGTGCGCGGCAATCTCCAGCAGACCGTCAAAAATCAGGCTGTCCACCAGCTCAAACGGCACGTTCATGCTGGGGGCCATTTTCCAGCCTGCACCACCGGTCATCACGCATTTGGGTGCCATCAGGCAGTGCTCCTGCACGTGCTGCACCATGCGCTGCACAGCTCCGGCGATGGCGTAAGTGCCGCCACTGGTCAACGCGTCACTGGTGTTGGTGGGGAACTCGCGCACCTCGCCCGTGGGCACGTGCAGGCCCGCCGTGCCCGACTCCAGCGCGCGCAGCATGATGCCGTGGCCCGGCAGGATCAGGCCGCCCAAAAACTTGCCGTTGATGTCGATGGCCTCCACCGTTACCGCCGTGCCCACCATCACCACCACCATCGGACGCGGCTTGCCCTGCTTGAGCATGCGGTGGTAGGCGCCAATCATCGCCACCCAGCGGTCGGCACCCAGGCGCGAGGGGTAGTCGTAGCCATTGGTCAGACCGGCCTCGGTCTCGCTGGCAATCACCCACTGCGGCGCGATGTCCCAGCCCGCCACCTGCTCCATCTGCTCTTGCACGCGCAAGCGAATGCCGTCGCCAGCCACCACGCAGCCCAGCGTGCGGGTGGGTGCTGGCAGCTCGGCCCAAGCACCATCGGCCAGCTTGTCGATGTTCTCCAGAAACTCGGCACCTTGGGCCAATAGTTGGGCACCGGGGCTAGCGGCCTCGTAGGTGGCCCACTTCAAGCGGGTGTTTCCAATGTCCAGTGCGAGGAAGGTCATGGTATGTTCAGTGTCAACTTGAGCCCGCATTATTAACGAGGACGCGACCCCCATGAACCTATCGCCGACCGCCACCGCAACCGGCCCGATCACCGACTGGTCCGCCAGCGCGCTGTCAGCGGCCATCCATGCCAAAACTGTGTCGTGCCGCGAGGTGATGCAGGCCTATCTTTCGCGCATCGATCAAGTCAACCCGACCGTCAACGCCATCATCAACAGGCTCGATGCGTCGACTCTGCTGGCGCAGGCCGATGCGCGCGATGCGCAACTGGCGCGCGGCGAGTCGATGGGCTGGATGCACGGCATGCCGCAGGCGATCAAGGACCTGTCCAACGCGGCGGGGTTGCCGACGGTTCAGGGCTCGCCGCTGTTACGCAACTTCGTGCCCAAAGAAGACGGCCTGATGGTCGCGCGCATGAAGGCGGCGGGCTGCATCGTCATCGGCAAAACCAACACGCCTGAATTCGGCATGGGCTCGCACAGCTTCAACAGCGTGTTTGGCGTGACGCGCAACCCCTATGACTTGACCCGAACAGCAGGCGGCAGCAGCGGCGGCGCAGCGGTGGGGCTGGCCACGCGCATGTTGCCCGTGGCGGACGGCTCGGACTTCATGGGCAGCCTGCGCAACCCGGCAGCGTGGTGCAACGTGTTTGGCATGCGGCCCAGCCAAGGCCGCGTGCCGATGTGGCCGGTGATGGATTCCTACATGAGCCAGCTTGGCACCGAGGGGCCGATGGCGCGCACCGTGCAAGACCTCGCGCGGCTGTTGACGACGCAGGCGGGGCCTGATCCGAGATGCCCGCTGGCCCTGATCGACTCGGTTGATTTCAGCGAGTCGCTTGACCATTTGGATTGCAACAACGTCAAGATCGGCTGGCTCAATGACCTCTCGGGCTATCTGGCGTTTGACAGTGGCATTTCAGACGTTTGCGAGCAGGCGCTGAAGCGTTTTGAAGGCTTGGGTTGCAGCGTGACCCCGGCTGTCCTGGGCTACCCGCCCGAAAAGGTGTGGCAAGCCTGGCTGGTGTGGCGCCGTGCGTTGACGGGTGCGCGCATCGCGCCGTTCTTGGGCGATCCGAAAAACCGTGAGCACATCAAACCCGAGGCGCTCTGGGAGCACGACCAGTCCACGCAACTGACGGGCACCGAACTGATGGCTGCCAGCGTGCAGCGCACGGCGTTTTACCAGCAGATGTTGAGTCTGTTCGGGCAATACGACTTCCTCGCCCTGCCCAGCGCCCAGGTGTGGCCGTTCGATGTGGCGATGCGCTGGCCGCAGCGCATCAACGGC
>JANOTO010000378.1:0-2098 GCA_031416395.1 Rhodoferax sp.
CTCGCTCGCGTGACCACGTTGACATCGTGACCTACTACGCCAACGACATCGTGGGTGCCATCACACCAAAAGGTAGCCCCGAGCGCGCAGCGTTGCTGGCCGCGTGGAACACCGCGCTGGAGCGCCTCGCCAGCGACACGAGCTTGTCCAAAGCCGACCAATTGAACGCGGTGCAGGCGAAGGTAACGCTCACTGAGATCGATGCGCCGCCCAAATCCAAAGTGCCGCGCACCCCTGAAGTGGTCGCGATGGCCCGCCAGGCTGCCAGCAAAGCTGACAAAACCACCACCGACAAATTCGAGCGCCAAGCCGTGATCCCTTCCGCCGCCCACCTGCTCAGCGATGTGGGCTTAATCGACGAGTCCGATGCCATGCTCCAAGCCGAGCTGCCCAAAGCGGTGTCGCCCTACTATCACATGCTGGTGCTTGCATCGAACGCCAAAAAGCGCGGCGATATCGCGGCCTCACTGGATTGGTCTGAGAAAGCCTATGCAGGCTCCGTCGGCCCCGCGACGCGATTGCAATGGGGCAGCGGCTACGTCGCCAAGCTGGTGGAGTTGGCCCCCAAAGACAGCGCGCGCATTGAGAAAGCCGCTGCCCAAGTCATCAGCGAACTGGACGCAGCACCCGAAACTTTCTACGAACGCAACCGCCGCAGCCTTGAAAAAATGGCCAAGCAGCTCGACGGCTGGAGTCAGAAAAACCAGCAAACGCCAGTGCTGAAGAAGCTGACCGCGCAACTCGACGCTGTGTGCGCCAAGCTGCCTGCAAAGGACAGTGCGCGCGATGCATGTGGCAACGTGTTCACGCAAGCGGGGAAGAAGGCTTGAGAGACGCGCAGGGCATCTATTTGAAAATTGATTCGACGTGCCCAGTCCACCCCTTGAGGCATTCCTTCCAAATACCCGTTTGGCATGATGTTTCGCTGGCGCGCTGTAGTGCGAAGACGCGTTCTTTCGGAATCTTGACGTTGCAGTAGGCTTCAAAGTCGGTCGGCGAGTCTCCGTAGGCGTATTCAAGTGTCCAACCACGCGCCTGGTATTCGCGTAATACGCGCGTTTTGAACTTGGCGTGATCCCTGTCGTCCTCTTCGGTCTCCTGGACGTGGATGGCGCTGTCAGGGAACCCGTTTCTTTTCAACCAGCCGGGTATGCGCCCACGAAACCCCTTGACGCGGGCGCTGAGGTAGACAATTCTGTACCCCTTGTCCGCAAAGGCTTGAACCACTTGGGCGGCATCTGGCCGGACGCCGAGAATGTCCATCACGTCGGGTGTTAGCGTGCCGTCAATGTCAAACACCACAGCTTTGGATTGAGTTGCGCTTGCAGTGGGCACCTCCGCCACGGGCAACACGGCGCAACCGCTGCACCCGATGAGTACCAACATCCCAATTAGATTGCGCATACCCGCCTCCTTCCCATGAGGAAAATAGACCACTCATTGCGCCGCCTGTCCCCCGGGCTTCGCCGCAGTGACGCCAGCGCCTTCTCGCGCGACAGATGCCAGTGAATCAGCGATTCCACGTTGCCACGCGTTGTTCCGTTCGAACGTTGATCGAACTGCGATTTGTGAAACCAGTCTATTCACGAACCCCATTTCGCGCATCCACCAAACTGATGATGTTTTGAAGCCCGTTGAGCTGAAGATTGCTCGCAATGCGATCCGCTCAAAAAAATTAGTGCTATTTATAGCATAGCATACAACCCCTATAATTCGAGATCTAGAAGACAAATTAGATCACATTTTCTATCGACACTGATATTTGATTGATTTCTACTACATTTGTAGTAAATAAATGAGGTTTTACTTTCAAAGAAATGGAAACTGCCCATGAAAATTTTGATCTCGGGTGCCGGTGGCACAGGCGGCTACTTTGGCGGCAGGCAGCAACAGGGCGTAGCACATCGCCACGCACAGCCTGATGTTGGACAAGGCTGGTGGGTCTGGGGTGGATGAGGGCATGCTGACCGTTGCGCACGCGCATTTGAAGACTTGTGAGGTGTGAAGACTATGAGCAAAAAACCAAACCCCGAGTCGATTGACGACGACAACCCCGAGTGGACGACCGAGCAAATTGCCAAGGCACGCCCAGCCAGTG
>JANOTO010000379.1:0-1545 GCA_031416395.1 Rhodoferax sp.
ACCGACATCCCGCGTGGCCGCTTCTATTTGACCCAAGCCGACTGCGCCGCGCATGGCGTTGCGCAGAGCGATCTTCTGGCACTCAGGCAAACGCCCAGCGCCACTGCATTGATTGCCGATAACGTGCGCCGTGCCCGCGCCACAATGCAGGCGGGCAGCGCGCTGGTCAAGCGTGTACCTGGGCGCGCCGGGTGGGAGCTGCGTGGCGTTGTGCAAGGCGGCCTGCGCATTCTGGACAAGATTGAGGCGATGGGCTTTGCAACGCTCAACGCGCGGCCCAAGCTGACCGCGTGGGATGCGCCCGTCATCGCCTGGCGTGTCCTGTGGATGTAAAAAAAAATTAACCCCCAAGTCAATTTTCATTGCCAAAACCGCCGTTTTACCCAAAATATGAATCGTTTGAGCATCCAGCTCTCGTATAATATACATACATTGCTATATAAATAATAGTAATCTAATCTGCCTCACGATGACTCCCCAAGACTACGTTCAGCAAAAGGCCGCCGCATCGGGCAGCAGTTTCTACTACGCGTTTCTATTTTTGCCAAAACACCGTCGCGCGGCAATAACGGCGTTTTATGCGTTTTGCCGCGAGGTCGATGACGTGGTGGACGACGCGGTAGACCCCAGCGTGGCCGCCACCAAACTGGCCTGGTGGCAGACTGAGGTGGCCAAGGCCTATGCGGGTACGCCCACCCACCCGGTGATGCGCGCGCTGATGCCACTGGCAGCCGATTTCAACATCGAAGCGCGCCATTTGAACTCCGTCATCGAAGGCTGCCAGATGGATTTGAACCAAACCCGCTACCTCGACTTTGCCGCGCTGCAGCGCTACAGCCATCTGGTTGCAGGCATCGTGGGTGAAGTGGCCGCGCAGATATTCGGCCAGACGCAGCCCCAAACCACCGCCTACGCCCACAAGTTGGGCCAGGCCCTGCAACTCACCAACATCATCCGCGACGTGGGGGAGGACGCTCTGCGCGGCCGCATTTACCTGCCCGTGGCCGACCTGCAGCAATTTGATGTCAAGGCGCATGAGGTGCTCAAACGCACCTATTCAGACCGCTTCACCACGCTGATGCAATTCCAGGCCGTGCGCGCGCATACCCTGTATGACGAAGCCTTCGCCTTGCTGCCCATTGCCGACCGCCGCGCGCAAAAGCCGGGCTTGATGATGGCCAGCATCTACCGCGCCTTGCTGCGCGAAATTGAGCGCGACAACTTTCAGGTGCTGCACCAGCGCGTCAGTCTCACGCCACTGCGCAAGCTGTGGCTGGCCTGGCGGGTGCAGGCGCTGGGCAAAGTGTGACTTGATGATTCAGGTCATATGAAGATCGCCATCATCGGCGCGGGCTGGGCGGGCATGGCAGCGGCTATGCGGTTGACCGAGCTTGGCCATTCGACGACGATTTTCGAAGCCTCCAAAACACTCGGTGGACGCGCCCGTGCTCTGGAAGCGACTCTGCCCAATGGTCAAAAAGTCACGTTAGACAACGGCCAGCATATCCTGATTGGCGCGTACAGCGAGACACTGCGCTTAATGCG
>JANOTO010000380.1:0-15659 GCA_031416395.1 Rhodoferax sp.
TGAACAAGGGCGAGTCGATTGTGGACGGCCCGGCCGACCCGCAAGACATTCTGCGTTTGCTGGGCATGGAAGAGCTGGCCCGCTACATCGTCGATGAAGTGCAGGACGTCTACCGTCTGCAGGGCGTGAAAATCAACGACAAGCACATCGAAGTGATTGTTCGCCAGATGCTGCGCCGTGTTGTGGTTGAAAACGTCGGTGAATCGGCCTACATCGCCGGTGAGCAGGTCGAGCGTTCGGTCATGCTGGACATGAACGACGCACTGCGCGCCGATGGCAAACTGCCCGCCACGTTCAGCAACCTGTTGCTGGGTATCACCAAGGCCTCGTTGTCAACCGACTCGTTCATCTCTGCCGCGTCCTTCCAGGAAACCACCCGCGTACTGACCGAGGCTGCCATCATGGGCAAGCGCGACGAATTGCGCGGCTTGAAAGAAAACGTGATTGTGGGCCGCTTGATTCCAGCCGGAACCGGTATGGCCTACCACGAAGCTCGCAAAGTACGTGAAAACATGGACGATGCCGAGCGCCGTGCGATTGCCGATGCCGAAGCCGCCGAGCTGGCCGGCGACTCCGCTGACGCTGACACAGCAGAGACCAGCGCAGGGGTAGCGACGGAATAGCAGATTCGGCCTTCGCTATATTAGTAATAGCGCGCCTAGCATATCTTACAAGAGCTAGGTGCGCTTTTTATTTGATAATGAGTAAAAAACAGTGTTTTGAGCTTCAATATACCCAATATGAGTATATTTGATGCCTGAATTGAACACACCAACCATCGCCCTGTGGCAGCAACTTCAGGCCACTGCCACGGTTTTGCTCGCCGTGCGCGCAGGCCAGGCGACGACCGCCTCGCTTGACAAAGTCGCTCCCGCCTTGCGTCCCGGCGTGCAGGCGCTGACGTTCCAAGTGCTGCGCTCGCTCGGGCGGGCGCAAGCGCTGCGCCGGCATTTGGCCAAGCGGGCACCGCCGCCCGCAGCGGATGCACTGCTGTGCACGGCCCTTGCGCTGGCCTGGCGCGATGCAGATGCGCCCTACGATGCCTTCACCCTGGTGAACCAAACCATTGAAGCGGCCAAGCGCAGCAAAGCGACGCAGCCCCAGGCGAACTTTATCAACGCCTGCCTGCGCCGTTTTTTGCGTGAAAAATCGGACTTGGTCGCGGCGACCGATAACGACCCGCTGGCTCGCTGGAACCACCCCGCCTGGTGGATCGCACGGCTCAAAAAAGACTATCCCGCCCAGTGGCAGACCATCCTGCAAGCGAACCTCGCGCAGGCACCGATGACGCTGCGGGTCAATTGCCTCAAGTCCTCGCGTGACGACTATTTGTATCAACTCGCCGCAGCGGGAATCGCGGCCACAGCGACGGGCGCTTTCGGCGTGACGTTGGAAAAAGCCCGCCTGGTGCAAGACATCCCCGGTTTTGCGGACGGTGTGGCCTCAGTGCAAGATGCCGCCGCACAGCTCGCAGCGCCGTTGCTTTTGGACGGCATGCGATCAACATCAGCTTCCTTACGCGTGCTGGACGCCTGCGCCGCCCCCGGTGGCAAAACCGCGCATTTGCTGGAGTTTGCGTCATGCGAGGTGACAGCGCTTGAGATTGACAGCCAGCGGGCTGAGCGCATCCACCAAAACCTGCAACGGCTTAGGCTGAGCGCCAATATCGTGGTGGGTGATGCAGCTCGCCCGCAAGACTGGTGGGATGGTGTGCACTTCGATGCTATTTTGCTGGATGCGCCGTGTACCGCGTCTGGCATCGTGCGCCGTCACCCGGATGTGCCCTGGCTGCGCCGCGAAACGGATGTCAGTGATCTGAGCGTGATTCAGACGCGGCTGATAAAAACGCTGTGGCCACTGCTAAAACCTGCGGGCCGCCTGCTCTACTGCACCTGCTCCGTCTTCAAGGCCGAAGGCGCAGACATCGTGCAAACGTTTCTTGTACACAACACCGATGCGACTTTGCTGCCGTCCCCAGGCCATTTAGTGCCCCATTTAAGGGCAAACCAGGAGAGCGTCCCGGACAATTCAGCAGATGACCACGACGGCTTTTATCTCGCACTTCTGGAAAAGAGCTCGGCTTGACATTGCCCATGTCGTGATGGCCATGGGTTTGCTGACGTTCGGGGCGACAGCCACCTTCGCCGCCGGGCCAGAATCCACCCCGGAGGTTGCGCAGTTCCAGGTGGATCGCACGACCGACGGCTTGTTCGTCACGGCGGCTGTCAACTTTGAGTTGCCAACTGTCGTTGAAGATGCTCTGCTAAAAGGTATCCCGCTGGTCTTTGTTGCCGAGGTCGATGTCTTTCGCAACCGTTGGTACTGGTATGACAAAAAGCTGATTTCGGCAGAGCGCCATTTTCGGCTGGCGTTTCAGCCCCTCACACGACGCTGGCGGCTCAACATCGCCTCTGGACAAATCTCTCCCAACAGCCTGGGCCTGGCCTTGAACCAAACCTTTGACAGCCTGCCCGAAGCCATGGCCGCAGTCCGCCGGATCTCCCGCTGGAAAGTGGCCGAAGCCAGTGAGCTTGACGCTGACCAAAAGCAGAGCATTGAGTTTAGGTACAGGCTCGATGTGTCGCAGCTGCCGCGTCCCTTCCAGATAGGCGTGCTGGGGCAAGCGGATTGGAACATTGCATTGTCCGCCCTGCAAAGGCTGCCCCCTGAGGCCGCTAGATGACGCAGCCCAGTGGCCAATCTGAGCCGCAGCCTGATCCTGCCGCCAGCCAGGCTGTTGCGCCCACAATGTCATCCCATGGCCGCAGCCCATCGCTGAAGCAAAGCTCCCGCGCCCTACGCTGGACTATTGGTGTCGGGGCAGCGTTGATGGTCGCCTTGGGCTTGGTGCTGCTTTTTTTGCTGACGCAGGCGACGGACAACCGCGAGATGTACGAGCGCAACTACGCGCGTCTCTTCACGCTCAACGTGGTGGTGGCCGTGCTGCTGCTGTTGGCGATTGGCTGGATCGCCTACCGCTTGTGGTCGCGCGTGCGCCGGGGCCGCTTTGGCAGCCGTTTGCTGGTCAAGATTGCCGCCGTGTTTGCCTTGGCGGGGCTGGCACCGGGGCTGCTGATTTATGTGGTGTCCTATCAGTTTGTCGCGCGCTCCATCGAGAGCTGGTTTGACGTGAAGGTCGAAGGCGCGCTGGACGCGGGCCTGAACCTGGGCCGCGTCACGCTGGATGTGCTCTCCAATGACCTAGCAGCCAAAGCCCGCGCCTCGGCCAGCCAGATTGTGGATGCGCCAGATGCCACCGTCAGCCTTCCGCTGGAGCGCCTTCGCGAGCAGATTGGTGCCACTGACGCAGTGCTGTGGAGCCCCTCGGGGCAGCCCATCGGCACGGCGGGGCAATCGCGCTTTCAGCTCGCACCCGAGCGTCCCACGTCACAGCAATTTCGCAACGCACGCAGTCAAAAATTCATCACCTGGATTGAGGGGCTGGAAGATGCCACCACGCCAGTGCCTACAAATGCGCGCATCAAGGCGCTGGTGCCCGTCAGCAGCGCCCGCTTTGAATTGCAAGGCGAAACGCGCTACCTGATGGTGACGCAGGCGCTGCCGACGTCCCTGGTGGCCAACGCCATCGCCGTGACCGAGGCCAACCGTGAGTACCAGGAGCGTGCGCTGGCGCGTGATGGCTTGAAGCGGATGTACATCGGCACGCTCACACTCAGCCTTTTCTTGGCGGTGTTTGGCGCCGTGCTGCTGGCCGTGCTGCTGGGCAACCAGATTGCCCGCCCGCTCTTGCTGCTGGCCGATGGTGTGAGCCAAGTGGCAGCGGGTGACCTCACGCCCAAAACCGTGATGCCCGGCAAAGATGAGTTGGGCGGCCTGACGCGCGCCTTTGCCGACATGACCCAACAGCTCGCCGATGCCCGCCAATCGGTGCAAAGCAGCATGGCGCAAGTCAACGCCGCGCGCGGCAATCTGCAAACGATTCTGGATAACTTGACCGCTGGTGTGATGGTGCTGGATGCCCAGGGTACTATCCTGTCAACCAACCCCGGTGCCACGCGCATCCTGCGGGCTCCGCTGGCCGCCTTCGAAGGCCGCAGGCTGGCCGAGGTGGAGGGCCTGGAAGATTTTGCAGCAGGCGTTCAATCCCAGTTCGAGCAATTCATGGGCGATCGCCAGGCGCACGGGCTGGATCATTGGCAGCAGTCGTTTGAGCTCGGTGCGTCTCAAAGCGGGTTGGCCGGGCATGCATCGCAAAACGCCATCACCGTCGTAGCGCGCGGCGCGCAGTTGCCGGGGGCCACGCGGCTTTTGGTGTTTGACGACATTTCAGAAATCGTGTCGGCGCAGCGCTCTCAAGCCTGGGGTGAGGTCGCCCGGCGTCTCGCCCACGAAATCAAAAACCCGCTGACCCCTATCCAGCTATCGGCCGAGCGCCTGGAGATGAAGCTCACTGGAAAAGTCGATGCGCCCGGGCAGGCAATCCTGACCAAGTCGGTCAAAACCATCGTTGATCAAGTCGATGCCATGAAGCGCCTGGTCAACGAGTTTCGCGACTTTGCGCGGCTGCCCGCAGCGGTGCTCAAACCGATTGACCTCAACGCGCTGGTCAGCGAAGTGTTGCAGTTGTATGGACACGAAAACGCGCTGGTTCCGGTTGATCTTGAGCTGGACCCGCGCAGCCCGCCCATCCAGGGCGACGCGCAGCAACTGCGCCAGGTGGTACACAACTTGTTGCAAAACGCGCAAGATGCCACGCAGACTGCTGCCAGTGCCCTGCCCGCACAGGCTGCACCGCGCAACGTGATCTTGCGCACTCAGTGGAACGAGACCGCGCAGCGCGTACGTCTGACGGTGGTAGATCAGGGCGGCGGCTTTCCGGACAACATCCTTGCGCGCGCCTTCGAGCCCTACGTCACCACCAAAGCCAAAGGCACTGGCCTCGGGCTGGCCGTGGTCAAGAAAATTGCCGACGAACACGGTACGCGCGTCGATATCGCCAACCGGATCGCCGATGGGCGCATACTGGGGGCGCAAGTATCGTTATCATTCGCCACTGTGGCAAACGCGCCACTGTGAGCGTGTACAGACCAACTACCCAAGGCACAAGCGCTTAAATCATGGCAAACATATTGGTGGTTGATGACGAACTCGGCATTCGTGATCTGTTGTGGGAAATCCTCAACGACGAAGGCCACACCGTCGAAGTCGCGGAAAACGCCGCCCAAGCCCGCGCCGCACGTCTGCGCGAGCGTCCCGACCTCGTGCTCTTGGATATCTGGATGCCCGACACCGATGGCGTGACCTTGCTCAAAGAATGGTCGTCCGCTGGCGCTCTCACCATGCCCGTAATCATGATGAGCGGCCATGCCACGATCGACACCGCCGTTGAAGCCACCAAAATCGGCGCGCTGGCGTTCCTTGAAAAACCCATCACCCTGCAAAAACTGCTCAAAGCCGTTGAGCAGGGTCTTGCGCGCGGAAACGCTCGCAAGCTCCCGTTGCTGCCCGTCACGGTCGCGCCGGTTACTCAGTCGGTCACGACGGTGGCGAGCCAGTCGCACACCATCGTAGCGACTGCAGCCATTGGTCTGCAAGCCCAACAAACCTTCATTTTGGACAAACCCCTGCGTGAGTCGCGCGACGAGTTTGAGAAAGCCTACTTCGAATACCACTTGGCCAAAGAAAACGGATCCATGACCCGCGTTGCCGAAAAAACTGGCCTGGAGCGCACCCACCTCTATCGCAAGCTCAAGCAGCTTGGCGTTGACTTAAGCCGCGGCAAGCGCAGCGCGGCTTAGTCGACGCATGCAGCTGCTATAATTTGCAGTCTAAAAAGGCCCGGTAGCTCAGTCGGTAGAGCAGAGGATTGAAAATCCTTGTGTCGGTGGTTCGATTCCGCCCCAGGCCACCAATATATCAAATTAGATCAATGGGTTACGTTTTTGCGTAACCCATTTTGCGTTGCGTTGTCAACCAAGTGTCAACAACCAGCGTACCGGCAAGTGAGCCAACGCCGTGCCCACCGACAGCCGCTTGGTGCGCGTTGACCTGCCCCGCGCCGGGCTATGCACGCACGTATAGGGGATAGGCGCGGTATCGATCAATCAGCACATGCTGCATTCCTTGGCAAGCTGCTTGCCGATCACGGCTAAGGGGAAACCCTTGTATACTCGTGGGTATATTTTAGATACTATTAAGAATATTAACGTAATTTCTGGGTAAAAATCAGCATGATCAGCATCCCCAACTCCCCCTACACCCTACCCGAGATGTATCAGCCCGACGTGATGGTCGAGGACAACAAATGGTACGCACTGGGCAAAATGGGCAAAGTGCGCCCGCTGCTGTTTGACGTGGCTAACGGCGGTTGGATCAGCATCCTGAAGGCCCAAGGCAAAGGCACAATCCAGCGCCATCGCCACGCGGCGCCCGTCACAGCCTGGACGCTGGACGGCGCCTGGGGTTACCGCGAGCACGATTGGGTCGCCCGTGCCGGCAGCTTCGCGTATGAACCCGCCGGCCACATCCACACGCTGTACATCCACCCCGATGTGGGCCACATGACGGCGGTGTTCTGGGTCAACGGCCCGCTGGTTTATGTCGATGACGAGGGCAATCCGACCGATTACGACGATGTTTTCCTGCGCCTGGACCGCTACACCAAGCATTGCAAGGAAGTGGGATTGGGCGAGGACTACGTGCGTTCGCTGATTCGATAAATAAAAGAACCCGAGAGACAAGCCGCATGTCTAACAAAATGCACTTGATGCAGATGCTGATCCACACAGCATGCACCCACACCCTGCTGGGCTGGGTCGACCCGAAAGACAAACAGCTTGACGGCCTGCAAGACTTTGCCTATTGGCAAAACCTCGCCCGCACGCTGGAGCGTGGCAAATTTGACGGCGTGTTTTTTGCCGACAGCCCGGCCACCCATGCGGTGTACAAAAGCAGCGTAGTGCCCTCGGTGCAGTACGGTGCCTCCTGGCCCAACCACGACCCGATGCCGCTGGTGGCTGTGATGGCGGCGGCAACGAAACACCTGGGCATTGGCGTCACACTTTCCACGACTGGCACTACGCCATACCTCGCCACGCGCCGCATCTCGACTCTGAACTATTTGAGCCGGGGCCGCGTGGGCTGGAACATCGTCTCGGGCTTCAGCAATGCCGAACATATGGCCAACGGCATGGGCGTGCAGATGGCGCACGACGAACGTTACGACCAGGCCGACGAGTTCATGGCGATTTGTTATGAGTTGTGGAACAGCGTGCCGCGCGACGCGATTTTGAAGAACACGACGACTGGCCAGTTTGCCGACCCGGCGAAGATCAAGCAAGTTAATTTCAAAGGCAAGTATTTGAGCTGCAAGGCCGTGGCACCGGTACTGCCGTCTGACTATGGGCTGCCGCTGTTGTTTCAGGCCGGGTCCTCGGGGCGTGGCATGAAGTTCGCCATGGACCACGCCGAAGTCATCTTCGCCATCCAGGGCCACGTGACGGGCATGAAGAAGAGTATGGAACAGTTGCGCGCAGCGTCGAATGAACACGGCAAGGGCAGCGAACCCAAGGTTTTGTACGGCCTGCAGCCCATCGTGCGCAGCACCGAGCTGGAGGCGAAACAACGCGCGGAGGAACTCAAGGAACGTATCCCGCTGGACGCGATCCTGGCGCGACTCTCCGGGGTGTTTGGCATCGATTTAAGCAAGTTCGATCCGGAAATGCCGCTGTCTGAAATGGACACGCAGGCATCACGCGGCTTGATGTCGGCCACGCTTACTGCGGCTGATGGCAAAGCCGTGACGTTGCGCGCGGCGGCGGCGCAATGGGCGCTGTCCGTTGCGATCCCGCAGGTCATCGGGACACCCGAGCAGGTAGCGAAGGAGATTGAACACGCGTGGCGCGAAACCGGTTGCTACGGCTTCAACTTGAGCCCCACCACCAACCCCGACAGCGTGGACGACTTCGTTGACCAGGTGGTGCCAATCCTGCAAAAGCGCGGCGTATACCGCACCGAGTACGAAGGCGAGACCTTTCGCCAGAACCTGATGGCGTGATGGACACAACCGTCAACCCATCGCCCCCGGCCATCGACTCGGCAGAGTTGCGCCGTTGCTTGGGCTCGTTCGTCACAGGTGTCACGGTGATCACGGTACTGGACGATGACGGCAAGCCTATCGGCATGACCGCCAATTCGTTCAATTCGGTTTCCCTCGATCCTCCTCTGATTGTGTGGAGCCTGCGCACCAATGCTCGGGCATTTCCAGTCTACAGCAAAGCCAAACGTTTCATTGTCAACATCCTCTCGGAAGACCAGGTGGATGTTTCCAACCGTTTTGCAAAGTCGGGCCCGGACCGTTTTGACGGCGTCACCACCACGCCGGGCATCGACGGCCTGCCGCTGATCGACGGCTGCTCGGCCTATCTCGAATGCCATACCGAAGCCACTTACCCGGGTGGCGACCATTTGTTGTTCCTCGGGCGCGTTGAGCGCATCGTGGGCAGCGCACGCAAGCCGCTGGCGTTTGGTGCAGGCAAATACATGGTGGTACACCCGTATGACAACGGTGGCGACACCGGCGCGGGTTCCGGCAACGTGGCCACGCTCAACGCGGTGCACCTGGCCCGCCCGATTCTCGAAGACCTCAACCGCGAGACCGATAAAACCGTCGGGCTCGGTGTGTGGGGCAACCTTGGCCCCACGCTCATCTGGTGGATAGAAGCTCGCAAGGCCCTGCATGTGCGCCTGCGCTGCGGCATGGTGCTACCACTGCTGGGCTCATCGACCGGAAAGGTGTTTGCCGCGTTTTCAGAGGCGCAACTCACCGCACGTTACCTGGACGCCGAAATTGCAGCGTTGCAACACATCCCGGATTCGCCCTTCAAAACCCGCGGTGCGGTTGACGAACATCTGGCTGTGGTGCGCGAGCAGCGTCTGGCTTCGATTTACGACGCGATCATCCTGGATGTGAACGAACTCGGCGTGAACGCAGTGAGCGCGCCGGTGTTTGACGCCGCCGGTGCCATCGTACTGGCGCTGACCATGATGGGTGAGGCCAGCTTCAACGAAAACGACCCGGCTGTGGCCAAGCTGCGCGATGCTGCGCTGCGCCTGTCCACGCGTTTGGGGCACCGCCCATGAGCGCAGTACTGGAAAAACCCAACGCCTGGAACCGCTGGGGCCCGGACGACGAGAAGGGTGCACTGAATTTCATCGGGCCGGATCAGGTCAAACGCGCCAGCGGTCTGGTGCGCACGGGTGAAGTGTTGCGCCTGGCCCAGCTGCTCTCCAGCAAAACCCCGGTGCCGGCGCACCGATGTGGCCTGCAACACTTCATGGGCCGGGACGGTGGCGACTACGCCATAGCAGGCAGCAAACGCCCCGGTGGTTTCCAGTTTGCCGAAGACACCGTGGTGATGCCGCTGCACATCGGCACCCACATGGACGCCTTGTGTCACGCTTGGTACGACGACAAGCTCTACAACGGTTATCTGGGTGACAGCATCCGCAGCACTACGGGCGCAGGGCGATTGGGCATCGAAAAAATGCCTCCGATCTTCACCCGCGGTGTGCTGTTGGACTTTGTCAAACTCAAAGGCCGAGTGTTGGAGCCTGGCGAATCGATTGGCCGCGCCGACATGGAGGCGGCCGCCCATGCCGCTGAACTTAAGGTAGGCCGTGGTGATGCAGTCTTGTTACGCACGGGCTGGCTGGAGTCGCAAAAAGGCGTGAAGCAGCCGGATTTCAACCTTGAGCCTGGCATCAATGTGGACGCCGCCAACTGGCTGGTGGAGCGCGACGTGGCCATGGTGGGTGCCGATAACTATGCGATTGAGGCTATGCCGTTCCCTGAAGGCAAAGTGTTCCCGGTTCATCAAATGCTGATCCGCGACTATGGCATGCCCCTGCTCGAAGGCTTGATGCTCGACCCGCTGGTCGCCACCGGCCGCCATGAATTCCTGTTTGTTGCCAGCGCCCTGCCGATCGTTGGCGCCACCGGTAGCCCCCTGTCTCCGGTAGCCGTCTTATGAAAAAACGACCCCTCGAAGGCATTCGCGTACTGGAGATCGCCTCCATGATTTTTGGCCCGGTGGCTGGGCAGTACCTGGGCGACATGGGTGCCGACGTGATCAAGCTGGAACCGCCGGAGGGCGACTTGACGCGTTCCATCGGCCCGCGCCGTTCACCCAAAATGGGCGCATTCTTCCTGACCAGCAACCGAAGCAAGCGCAGCATTGTGGTCGACCTCAAACGGCCGGAAGGCCGCGCCATTCTGCTGAAACTAGTCGCCAAGACCGACGTGTTGCTGCATTCCATGCGCACCCCGGCGGCAAACCGTCTGGGCCTGGACTACCAGACCTTGTCCGCCGCCAACCCCGGCCTGGTGTACTGCCACCTCACCGGTTATGGCGATGACGGCCTGTATGCCGGGCGACCCGCTTATGACGACATCATTCAGGCGGCATCGGGCCTGGCAATGCTGCAAACGGTGGTGGCCGGCCAGCCCCGTTTCATCCCCACCATCGTGGCCGACAAGATCAGCGGCGTGCATGCGGCCTACGGTATCGTGCTGGCGCTGATGCACCGCGCGCGCACGGGCGAGGGTCAGCAGGTTGATGTGGCGATGTTTGAGACCATGGCTGCATTCAACATGCTGGAGCACCAGTGGGGCCATGTTTTTGAGCCGCCGGTGGGAGACATGGGCTATCTGCCGGTGGCCACGGCAGCGCGCCGACCCTATAAAACCAAAGACGGTTTTCTGGCGCTGCTGCCGTATTCGGACGCGCACTGGAACAGCTTTTTTGGGTTGGCGGGCGAGACGCAGATCATGCTGGACGAGCGCTTTGCCACCTTTGCCGCGCGGCAAAAACATTTTCGTGACGTGTGGGACGAGATCGAGCGCCAAGTGGCGCGTAAAACCAATGCCGAGTGGCTCGCCTTGCTCAGCCCCCAGGACATCCCGTTCTCGGTGGTGAATACGCTTGAAGACCTGACGACCGATCCCCATCTGGCCAGCGTCAAGTTTTGGGAAATGATGGAACACCCGACCGAAGGCCTGCTTCGCATGCCGCGCAATGCCATCAGCATGAGTGCAACCCCGCCCGAAATCACGCGCCTGCCACCCAATCTGGGTGAACACAGCACCGAGATTTTGCGTGAATTTGACTACGCCGACGATGCCATCGCGCAGTTCCTCGCGCCGGGCGGCGTGTGCGCTGCGCAACTTTGAGCGCACGTTTGATTTTGATCCTGAACACGCCATGATCCCACGCACCCTCTTCAGTCCCGACCACGACGCCTTTCGCGATACGGTGCGCAGATTCATCACCGAGCATGTCACGCCGCACCACGCCGACTGGGAAAAGGCCGGCCAGGTGCCGCGCGCGCTTTGGCACAAGGCGGCTGAGTTAGGCCTGCTGTGCTGCAATGTGCCGGATCAATATGGTGGCATGGGCGGGGACTTCTTGCACAGTACGATTTTGATTGAGGAAATGGCGCGCGCTGGCGCGACCGGGCCTACCTTTTACTTGCACTCTGACATCGTTGCACCCTATCTGGTTGACTTCGGAACTGAGGCGCAAAAACAGAAGTGGCTGCCCAGGATGGCCACTGGCGAAGTGGTGGTGGCCCTGGGCATGAGCGAACCCTCGGGCGGCAGCGACGTGCAGGCCATGCGCACACAAGCCATGCGCGACGGTGACGACTATGTGATCAACGGGCAAAAGGTGTTTATCACCAATGGTCACAGTGCCGACTTGTTGTTGCTGGCGTGCAAAACTGACCCGAAGGCGCGGGGAAAAGGCGTCAGCCTGATCCTGGTAGAAACCGACCGGCCTGGTTTTACGCGCGGGCGCAAGCTGGAGAAAATTGGCTGCAAAGCACAAGACACCTCCGAGCTTTTTTTCTCGGATCTGCGGGTGCCTGTGGGCAATTTGCTTGGGGCTGAGGGTGCCGGTTTCTCAATGCTGATGACGCAACTGGCGCAGGAGCGCCTGGTGCAGGCGATTCGCGGCGTCTCCAGTTCCGAAGCCGCCTTGCAATGGACTATTGACTACGTAACCGAGCGCAAAATGTTTGGCCACGCGCTGGCCGACTTTCAGAATACGCGTTTCAAGCTGGCAGGGATGCACGCCGAGGTGCTGGCGCAGCGCGTATTTGTGGATCGCTGCATCGAGCTGCATCTGCAGGGAAAATTCAACGCCACCGATGCCGCTGCGGCCAAACTGGTCACCACCGAGCTGCAAGGCCGCGTGATGGACGAGTGCCTTCAATTCTTCGGCGGCTGGGGCTATATGTGGGAGTACCCGATCGCGCGCGCCTTCGCCGATGCACGGATGTCCCGCGTGGGCGGCGGTGCCGTCGAGGTCATGCGCCAGATTATTGGCAACGCTCTGTTACCCAAACCCAGGAAAGAAACTCAATCATGATTTCACGCCGATCACTCATTCATTCTGCTGGGGCGCTCGCCGCCACTGCATTTCATCCCGGCACCTTTGCACAATCGACCAATTGGCCCGAAGCGCCAGTCAAGATCATCGTGCCATTCACGGCCGGAGGTGCATCAGACATTTTGACGCGCGCATTGGCTGAAAAGCTGCAGGCCAGGCTGGGTCAAAACTTTTTGGTGGACAACCGGACTGGTGCGGGCGGAAACATCGGAATGCAGGCCGTGAAAAGCGCACCCGCAGATGGTTACACCATTTCATCAGCCACCATTGGAACGCTGTCCATCAACCAGTTTCTGTTCTCCAATCTGGGCTACGACCCGGTGAAGGACTTTGAATACGTCTCGATGATCTGGCAGAACTGCAATGTGTTTGTGGTTTCGGCCAATCACCCTGCCAAATCGGTGCAGGAGTTCCTGGAGTGGGCACGCAAGCAATCCAAGGGTGTGAGTTTTGGCTCCGCAGGGGTCGGCACCACACCCCATCTGGCTGGTGAATTGTTCCGGGTACGCAACGGCCTGACAGCCGTTCACATCCCGTACCGCGGTGCAGCGCAGTCCATGCCGGCGTTGATCGCGGGCGACACCGACTTCGCCATTGACAATATTGCAAGCTACACCCCACTGATCAAGGCCGGTAAAGTCAGGGCGCTGGCCGTCACGGCGTCCGAGCGCTGGCCAACCATGCCCGAGGTGCCAACCATGGCCGAAGCTGGCGTGCGTGATTTCATCTTCACCTCGTGGGGCGCGTTTGTCGTACCAAAAGGAACGCCTGCGGCCATCGTCAACAAGCTCTCCAGTGCGATTCAGGCAATTGCAGCCGAGCCGGCGATGCAACAGCGTTTTCTGGAAACGGGTGCGCGGTCAGTTTCGAGCAGCCCACAGGAAACCGCCGCTTTTGCCGAGCGGGAGCGTGTCAAATGGAAAGAGGTGGTGCAAATATCTGGTGCCAAGATGGAATAGGCAACGTGCAAGCACCTTTCGCAAGAACCCTGATCGAGCTGGTGCGCGAGCAGGCGCAAGCCCGGCCACAAGCCATCGCCCTCATTTGCGCCCAGGGTCACTTCAGTTACGCAGACCTGGCTGACCGTGCCGCCAAGGTGGCCGGTGCCTTGCAAGCTTGCGGTGTCAAGCGCGGCGACCGCGTTGGGCTGTTGCTGGGCAATTGCGTGGAGTGGCTGGATGTCTGCCTGGGTGCGGGCGCAGTGGGTGCCACCGCTGTACCACTAAGCACCTGGTCAACCCGCTCAGAGCTTGCTTTTTTGCTGCCAGATGCAACGCTGTCTGTGCTGGTGGCATCGCGACGTTTTGGCGACCACGACTTTGCGGCCAGCCTGACGGCTTTGCAGGGCACACCGGGCGTGCCAGTGGCGGATCGAATCTGGTTGCTGGGCAGTGGCGAAACCAGCTTGAGCTGCTATGACAAAGTCATTGAAAACGCCCCCAGGTTAAAACCGCTGCGGCCCGGCCAAGCCGCCAGTGCCAGCGACGACGCGCTGATTCTTTACACCTCGGGTTCCACGAGCGCGCCCAAGGCGGTGCCACTGCGCCACTTTGCCGTGATCGAAAACGCCTTCAATATTGGTGAGCGCCAGGGGCTCACCAGCGAAGACCGGGTGCTGCTGTCATCCCCGTTGTTCTGGGCATTTGGCAGCGCCAATGCCCTGCCCGCCACACTGTCACACGGTGCCACTCTAGTACTTATGGAGAAGTTTGACGCTGCGCTGGCGCTGCAGACGATTGCGCGCGAGCAATGCACGGCAATCTACACGCTACCTGCGATGTCGGCAGCCATGGCGCATCACCCCAGTTACGAAAAGCAAAAATTGGCCAGCCTGCGAACCGGGGTCACCATCGGCAGTCCAGAAGAGTTTCTGTTTGCCGTGGACAAGTTGGGTATCACCGAGCTGTGCAACATTTACGGCGCTACGGAGACCTGTGGCAATTGCGCGGTGACATGGCACCATTGGTCTTTGCAACGCCGCGCCTATTGTCAAGGCCCGCCCCTCCCAGGCCAGGAATTGCGCTTTGTCGATGAAGCTACTGGCGCTGCGGTGCCCAATGGCACTCCGGGCTTGGCCGAAGTGCGCGGCTACACCACACTGGGTTACAGCGGCGCGAGCGCTGCGCAAAATTCCAAGTCCTTCACGGCAGATGGCTATTACCGCACCGGCGACATGGGCCTGCTCAATGCCGAGGGCGATTTTGTGTTTGTGGGCCGCGTCAGCGAGATGATCAAGCGAGCGGGTATCAATGTGTCTCCAGCCGAAGTAGAGGCCGTGCTACGCCGACACCCATCAGTCAAAGACGCAGCGGTGGTTGGCGTGCCGGATGCAGCGCGTGGCGAACGAATTTTTGCCTATGTGGTTCCCGCCAATACCTCTGCTATCGCCGAATTCGATGTTGCTGCTCTGATGCGCCACTGCGCCACCGAGTCGTCCAAATACAAAATGCCGGACCACATCGAAGCCTGCACCGGCCTGCCGCTCACCGTTACCGGCAAGCTGCAACGCAACGAGTTAAAACAGTTGGCGATGAAGCGGGCTTTGGCCCTGGCGACGGCTGCACTCGCAACATAACGACACCGACCCGAGGAGACACACAACATGACCCTGCGCGACAAAGCCTGCGTCACCGGCATTGGCGAGACGGCTTATATGCGGGGCTCGCCCAAAACAGCGTTTGAGCTGCAAATTGAGTCGTCACTCAAAGCCATTGCTGACGCAGGCCTGACCCCCAAAGACATTGACGGCATCATCCCCATCGGCCTGATCAGCGGCACTGCCGACGACTTCATCGACAACTTTGGCCTGCCAGACCTGCGCTTCTCGGCTGTGATTCCGCATGGCGGTGCCAGCCCGGCCATGGCGCTGCAATGTGCTGCTGGCGCGATTGCCGGTGGTGTTTGCAACCATGTGCTGATCACTTTCGGGCGCAACGTCAGCGCAGCGGCCAACAAGGCGGGGGCGCGCATTCACGCCATGCCGCAGTTTCACTTCGTCACCGAGTTTGAATACGCGATGGGCAACATTGCACCGGCGCAACTTTATGCACCGATGGCGCGCCGCCACATGGAGCTGTACGGCACTACGATCGAGCAGTTTGGCGAGGTGGCAGTAGCCTGCCGCGAGCACGCCCTTCTCAACGACAACGCGGTCATGAAGAAACCGATCACACTTGACGACCACCGCAATTCACGCATGATTGCCGACCCATTTCGCCTGCTCGATTGCAGCCTGGAAAGCGATGGCGG
>JANOTO010000381.1:0-5138 GCA_031416395.1 Rhodoferax sp.
CGCATCCGGCGCCGATTTGTTGACGGTGGTCAGCAGGTAATTTGCGATCTGAGTGGGGGTCGCACCGGGCTTGCCACCATTGGCCAGATCACCCCAGATGTCCAATCGCATGATCGCCCCAGACAGTTGCTGGAAGGTAAAACCTTGGTCAAACAAGTCAATGCCAACACCGACCAGTGCTTTTTTCGTTGCCAAAAGCTCTTTGCCCAGCACGGCACCCAGCAACAACTGCGCTTGCCCGCCCGACTGGGTGACTCCCATGTCAAATGCGATGCCCCCATCGGCAAACTTCAAGCGCTCGACATTGACCAGCGTATCGACGCCCTCGAATCCCTTGATGTCTGTCAGCACTGTGCCGACCACCGATTTCGCCACCGTGAAATTCGAGCGGCTGCCCTTGTAGGTCGCTGTGTCGATCCCGGCACCGCCGTCAATCACATCGTTCCCGGTTCCGGCATAAAAGGTATCGGCAGCCGGGGTGCCCGCGTAGGACTGGTCAAGAGACAAAGACTGCCCGCGGGCGGAGTTGGAGCCAAACGCGCCTTGCAACCCATCGCCGCCGTAGATCCAGGCCAGTGCGAGGAGGTCGTAGGGTTGGAAGGTCGTTTTAATTGCGCCCACATGGTTGTAGGACATTATTGTGTTGTCGCAATTATCTCGGTCCGCAGGCAATGGAAACTTCCCGTCAAAGGGGTGTCCCAACCCCAACGCGTGGCCGATTTCATGAAGCAAAATGTCGTACGCAAGGGAGCCGCTGACAGGGTTTGAGCTGAATGCAGAAAGCTCAGCGTTGTCGAGGTAGATGAACGAGTCTATTGAGAACTTCGTCAAAACATCATCTTGCGTCCTCTCGTAATTTGCTCGGTACCACGCAGAGCCCAATGCGTCAACCATCAAAATGTCAGTGGTAGCAAAATGAAAATCTGCATCAGCACCTGATGCCGTCTCTGCGAATACGACACCAGTCACGCCGGACGCGTAACTCATCAGCGCTACAGCCGCCGTTTTCTGCGCTGCATTGAACGCTGTCACAGGTCCAGGCACACCTTGAGTCGTGACGGCGCTAATCGCACTCAAGTCAAACGTGTAATACAGCGTCGTGCGCGCGGGCAGCAGGTAGTTCCAGTTCAAGGTCGGATACAGCAGTGCATCGGCACGCAGGTCACCCGAGTAAGTGACGGTTGTGACATCGGTGAGCGTGACCATATCGAGATTCCAAGCTTAGGCGTTGAGATACCGGATTTTAAGTGCCGTACTTCGTCGTCTGATCAACATCTCACCCCACCACGACCTCACCGACCAGCGCCATCAGCAAATCAGGAAAGAGTTGGCCCAACTCTGCGGTGGCGTGAGCCACCCTGACCAGCTCACTCCAGCTTGACCCCGGTTTCTTTGACCACCTTGCCCCAGCGTTCAAGCTCCTGCACCATGTAATCCGCCATCGCCTCGGGGCTTGAGGGCGACACTTCAACACCGGCATCGAACAGCGCTTTTTTGGTATCCGCCGTCGCCATCAATTTGGCGATTTCGGCATTGAGCTTCAGCACCACCTCGCGCGGCGTGTTGGCCGGCGCCAACAGCGCAAGCCACACCGATGCGTCGTAACCCGGCACACCGGCTTCCTGCATGGTCGGTACATCAGGCAACTGAGGAATGCGTTTGGAGGTGGTCACGGCGAGCGCTTTGAGGCGACCTTGCGGCACTTGCGCCAGGGCGTTGGGAACGCCCGCAAAACTGCTCTCCACCACACCGGCCACCAGGTCGGTTGCGGCACCACCGCTGCCACGGTACGGTACGTGTTTGAGCGGCGCTCCTGTCATCTGCACAAACAGACCGCCCATCAAATGCTGCGCACTGCCATTGCCACTGCTCGCGTAGTGAATGGTGTCGGGCGCGGCCTTGGCCAGCTTGATGAAGTCCTGCACATTGTTGGCGGCAACTTTGGGGTTGACCAGCAACACGTAAGGCGAATCGACCAGCTTGCTGACCACGGCAAAACTCTTGATCGGGTCATACGGCATGGTTTTGTAAATCCACGGGCTGATGACGTGGGTGCTGGACACCATCACCAGGGTGTAGCCATCCGGCGCTGCTTTGGCGACAAAATCGGTGCCGATGGTCGAGCCCGCGCCGGGCTTGTTTTCCACCACAAACTGCTGGCCCATGGCCACCGACAGCTTTTGCCCCAGGATGCGCGCCACCACATCGGTGAAGCCACCGGGCGCGAAGGGTACGATCAGTTTGACGGGCTTGTTGGGATAGCTTTGGGCCATTGCGTTGCCCGCCAACACCGCGCCAAGCGCTACGGTCGCCGCCGCGCCCGTCCATCTTGCCATGCGCGTCACTGTGTGCCTGATGTTCATGTTGTCACCCCTTGTAAGCTGGTTCTGGCATGGTGAAAAAGCTGTGCAGAATCTGATAGACCATCATGTAGTTCTTCTGCTGAAAGCTCGCATGTGAGATCCCCGCCATCACGCTGAACTGCTTGTTCATGTTAGGCAACAACCGGTAAAAATTAATCAAATCGTCCAGTGCCGCGATGCCATCGTGCTCACCGCGCAGGATGACGGTGGGCGCGGCGATCTTGCGCGGATCCAGCAACGGCAGCTTCGAGCACATGTCCACATAGGTGCCGGTGGGCATGGAGTCGTCCAGTGTCAGGATCGCATCCGCAAACGCCTCTACAGTCACCGGGTCTGCGGTATCGGGATGGTCACGCTGAAAAATACTGTGGACGAACGGGCGATCAATCGGGCGACGGTTCTTGGATAAAAACTCAGGTAGTTTTTTCTTTCGCTGTTCCAGCGTGGGGCTGCCTTCGCCCGTCCAGACAAAGGCGTCAAGCGCCAGCTTGCTTACGCGCTGGGGGTGGCGTTGTGCGAACAGCGCCGCCTTCAATGCCCCCGATGAAATGCCATAAAACAGCATGGACGACACACCGGTTTTTTGCATCACGTAATCCGTGCCCGCCACCAAATCATCGGCCCCATTGCTGATGTCTGAATTGATGTCGCGCAGTTTGCCCGAGCGGCCGTAGCCCTCGTTGTCCATCGTCCAGGTGTCAAACCCGTGATCGGCAAACCAATCCATTGCTGACGACCAGGGCCGTCCCGGCACGCTCAGGTCGAAGGTCGGCTGCGATGCCATGCTGGAGCCATGCACAAAAAAAATGGTGCCGATCTTTGCCACTTTCGGGGACGCCTTTTTCTCCCACAGGAACAGCTTCACCGCGCCCTCAGGTGTTGTCTTTTCCGTCCAGTGTTCCACGCCACCTGTCCACGTCACATTCGCCATCCTCAGTCTCCTCTATTGTTGGGAAGCATGGTACTGTGGTCAGCGGGTTCTGGGTGTTTTAGAAATGAAAAACACCTTTTCATAATCACCCCGCCACCACCTCCCCATCCAGCGCCAACAGCAAATCAGGAATCATTTGGCCCAGCTCGGCCGTCGCAATCGCCACGTCGGCATCAAAACCGTCGTCTTTGCCCGTCGATCCACCAGAAGCGCTTTCAAACACCACATCCAAGAACGCCACTTTTTTGATAAGCAAGGCATCGGTCAACACGAATGACACGCGGCTGCTCCACGTCAGCGCTACACGCGTCGGCTGCTTGCCGCTTTCGATGTGGGCCTGCACTTCCTGAATGTCCAGCGGGTGGCGTGAGTAGCGCACCACGGCTTTGCTTTCGTCAGCAGCCTTCAGTTCACATTCACGATCCACACTGAAACCCGCTGGCGGCTCTTGCGTCGTCAACCACAGAGCCATGGCCACAGCGGGCGAGGTAGTGGTGTTGACCAGCGTGACGGCAAAACCGTCCAAGCATTTCACCAGCATCGTCACCACTTCATCCGCCTTGGCCGAGCTCGCAGCGTCAATCACAAGGCGCTTGGCTTTGGGGTCGATCCAGATGCTGACCGTGGCTTGCTTGGTGAAGGCTTGCGGCAGCAGTTCCAGGCGAATGTCGTCCTTGATGTCGCGGGTTTCCTTCTTGCCGGGTTTACGCCCGGTGCTGGCTTCAATGTGCGCAATCCGATCTTGCGCCTTGCGCGCCACCACGCTGCCGGGCAGCACTTTGACCTCCATCATCAGCTTCAAAATAAGTTGCCCGCCCACCGACTCCACCAGAGGGCCATTCGCCTCGCCGCGCGGTTCCGTCCAGCCGATAGATTTCTCCTGCGACAAGCCACACTCCACAAAGCGCGCCTTGTCCAAACCACTTTCCATGCTTGCCAGCGTTTGAGCCCAAGCCGGGCTGATTGCATACACCATCACGTTTTTAAACACTGAATTCCTTTAGATCGAAAACCAAACAGTTAACCAAAACACCACTGAACTTTACCTGCGCTTAACCCGCACGCACTTGTGCTTGACGCAAAGCGCTCAAACTTCCTTTCATCCCGACTCAACCGTTGGCCGGGAGTGCCAATCTGAATCAACCTCAAAGGAAACCTCATATGACTTCGCTGATCAAGTCCACCAAAACTGCCACCCGGTCCGTTTTAGGCCCGCTCTTCCTGTTAAGCGTGATGGCTGGCGCAGGCTTTCCGTCTTACGCGCAAACCGCGCCTGAGCAACCCAAGGCCCGCCACGGCATGATGCACGAGCGCGACCCCGCCAAACGCCAGGAAATGATGGCCAAACGACTAGCCGAACTCAAGGCCCAGTTGCAGCTGACCGCTGCCCAAGAACCCGCGTGGAACACCTTTATTGCCAGCATGACACCGCCCGCAGACCGCGCTGCCCTCCGTGCCGAGATGGAGAAGCTCCCCGAATCTGAACGCCAAAGCAAGATGAATGCGCTGCGCGCACAACGCGAAGCGAATGTTGGCGCGCTTTACGCTGTGCTCAGCGCTGATCAGAAAAAGGTGTTTGACGAGCAACGCAAGCACCGGGGCCATGGCCGGGGCTAATCAGCCGAGCAGCTTTTTCAGCTCCCCGCTGGCCAACAGGGCCGCCAAGTCAGAGGCACCGCCCACCAGCGCGGGGCTTAGCCAAACGGCCGAACCCCGATCAGCCAGCCGTGTAAAAAGAGTGCGAAAGCGAGCCACGCACCGATGCCCACCACCACCGTGATCGCCGTTGCGCCGCCTGAGCCAGCCGGGTACTGCACGCCTGTCAACCGATCACGCCGGCGCGA
>JANOTO010000382.1:0-18325 GCA_031416395.1 Rhodoferax sp.
GCCGTGGTGCCGCTGCAGCGCCGCTGCGCTGCCGCCTTGCGCCGCCATGCCCGGCTGCTGGCCCGCGCGCTGGCTGGCGCGGCCCTGCTGCCGGCCGACGAAGACTGGTCCACCGATGGCGCAGACGGCGCAGACGGCGACGGTGCCGGCGAAGGCGCGGGATGGATCGCCGGGCCCGACCTGGTCCCAACCCAGCCAGACCCTTGCTGCACCCCAAGCGCCGGAGCCCAGCCATGATCAAGCCGCTCTACCTGGACGCCAGCCTGCACTGGCAGGTGGCCCTGGACGACGGGCCGGCGCTGCATGTCAGCGCGCCCGGCCGGGCGCGTTGCCTGTTTCCGCTGCAACGGCTGGCACGGGTGATCAGCCCCAGCCATGCCTGCTGGACCACCGCCGCACTGCTGGCCTGCCTGCGCGCCGGCGTGCCGGTGGTGTTCCACGATTCCAGCGGCCAGACCGTGGGCTGGTGTTTTGGCCCGCGCCGCCGCGAGACCACCCTGGCCAACCTGCTGCGCGAATCGCTGGACTTGCCGGCCGGCCCTGACCTGCTGCGTGAGTGGCAGCGCACCCAGGCCCGGCGCGAGATGCTTGATACGCTGCGCGCGCTGGGCGTGCACAGCGCCGATCTGTCGCCAGTGGCGGTGCGGGCCCGCCTGTGCAACCTGCACCGCCAGCGGCTGGGCCAGCCCGCCGGCCCCTGGCTGCGCGCGCTGCAGACCGCCAACGCCGCCTGGGTGGCCGAACGTCTGCACGGCCTGCTGGGCGATCCAGCCTTGATCTGCTTCGCCGCCGAGGGCCTGCACCTGGGCCGGCTGTTGGCCGATCTGATGGCGTGGACCCTGCATTGCATCCTGCAAGACCTGCCGCTGATCGCGTTTCAACACACCACCCCGCAGCGACTGGCGGCGGCCGCCATCGAGCGCCACGGCCGCCGCTTGCACCAGGCCCTGGGCGCCATCGTCGGCAGCCTGGAGCATGGCCTGCGGGCGCAACTGATGTAGCGGCAACAGCCATCCACCAACAGCGCACGACATGAGCACCCACCAAATCAAGACCTGGCTTGTGGCCTACGACATCCGCGAGCCCCGGCGGCTGCGGCGGGTGCACCGCTGCCTGCGCAAGCTGGGCCTGCCGGCCCAATACTCGGCCTTCACCGTTGAAGCCGACGATGTGGGGATCGCCGACCACCTGGCCCGGCTGGAACAGCTGATCGACGCCCGCGTGGACGACCTGCGTGCCTACCATCTGCCGGCCAGTTGCCCGGTGTGGCGGCTGGGGCGCCAAGGCTGGCCGGAGGGCTTGATACTGGCCCCGCAGGAAGCCGCCCGGCTGATACTGGCGCCGGGGGTCGAGCCTGCCGATTTGGTTGCGCAAGCCAGCCTGATCCAGCAAGCGAAGGCCTCAGAGCTTGAGAGTTTTTCGAGCATGACCGAGCGGCACGCCAAAAGGTGGCCGATCTAGGCGCAAAGCACAGACATAGCCTCAGCTATGGCGAGCATTTGCAACGACGAGCGGACGTCTTTTGGCGAGGCGAGCGGGCATGATCGAAAGACTTTCAAGCTCTCAACATGAGCGATCCAAAAAATGTTGGCGAGCACCCAGTCAAGCCCTTGTCAGGCCTGCAAGAATCCCGGTGTGCAGCCTACTGATCAGCCCCGAATTCGAGGGGATTAAGACCGATTTTCAAGGTCAGGAAGTTTTTGACATCGGCCTACTGATCAGCCCCGAATTCGAAGGGATCAAGACACGCCGGCCGCCCGATGCGCTTAAAAACTGGCGCCTACGCCCTCGGTCTTGACCACATCCTTGGCGTCGGTGGGTTCGCAGGACAACACCACATCCTGCGGCCCGGCCAAGGCGGCGATCAGCTCGCCCGAGCCGGTCGAAACCCGACTCTTCGTCGGCATTCAACAAGTCGGTGATCCCGGCGAAGTCGCGCCAGCCGCCGCACGCAGGATCGCCAGGCTGTACAGGATCACCGCCACACCGCCCTGGTCGTCGGCGCGCGCAGACCGCCGCGAACACGCTGGCGCGACGCGGGTGTTTCAGCCAAGGCGTCCGATCAGGCCCTGGCGCTGGCGCTGCTGGGCTGCGTTGCAGGACGCCGCGCAGCCTGCGCCAGGCGGGCCCCGCCGGGCGGGCAGCCCGCAGACAGCCCGCCCCGTCAATGCGAGCGGGTGCCCAGCCAGGTGCCCGACAGCACACCGGCCAGGCCCACGCCATGCCAGACCGTCAGCGGCTCACCCAGCAGCAAGACTGCAAAACCCACCCCAAAGATCGGCACCCAGTAGGCATACAGCGCGGTGCGGGCCACGCCCAGGGTGGTCAGGGCCTTGTTCCATACCAGCGCGCCCAGGGCACTGGCCAACAGCCCCGACACCGCCAGCAAGAACAGCGTGCCGGGCGTGAACACCGACCAGGCCGGCAGCAGCAGCGTCTGGTCCAGCGCCATATGGCCCAGCAGCAGGGTGGTGCCGATGGCAAACACCACCGCACTGACCACCGCCGAATCAAACTGCCGCGCCAGGCGCTGCACCATCACCCCGCCGCCGACCCAGGTGAGCACTGAGCCCAGCACCAGCAGGTCACCCAGGCTGCCGTGCCCCAAGGCCGCGCCCGGCCGACTCAGCACCACCGCCGCCACGCCGCCAAAACCCAGCGCCACGCCGGCCGCCCGCGCTGCGGTGAGCCGGTCGCCCAGCAGGGCCGCGCCCACCAGCGTTGAGATCAGCGGGTTGAGCGAGATGATCAGCGCCGCATTCGCCGCTGCCGTGCGCTGCACGCCCCAGGTGAAGGTGAGCTGGTTGAGGTAGACCATCAGCACCCCGCAGGCCACAAACAGCCCGGCCTGGCGCGGCGTGGTGCGCGGCCAGGGCAGATTGCGCAGGCCCAGCACCAGCCACAGCGCAATGGTGGCCACTGTCATGCGCAGCACCGCCACCCACATCGGGTCGAGCCTCTCGATCAGCAGCTTGACGACCGACAGGTTGCCGCCCCACACCGCCATGGTGATCAGCAACATGGCCCGCAGGGCCGGGCTGGACGGGCCGGCCGTCGGGCGACCGATCACTGGGCGGCGCGCCAGGCAGCGGCAAAGCGGGCGGCCTGGCGCGCCACATCCGCCACCGCCATGCCCGGCTTGTACAAGGCCGAGCCGATGCCGAAGCCGGCCGCGCCAGCGGCGCGGTAGGCCGCCATGTTCTCGGGCGTGATGCCGCCCACCGGCAGCATCAAGGTGCCGGCCGGCAGCACCGCGCGCAGGGCCTTGAGCACCGGCGGCGTCAGCAACTCGGCCGGGAACAGCTTCAGGCCCTGGGCACCGGCGGCCAACGCGGCAAAGGCCTCAGTCGGCGTGGCCACGCCGGGCAGGCAGGCCAGGCCTAGCCGGTTGGCCTCGGCGATCACGCCAGGGTCGGTATTGGGCGACACCACCAGCCGGCCGCCGGCCGCCGCCAGCGCCCGCACCTGGCCGACGTCCAGCACCGTGCCGGCGCCCACCAGGGCCTGCGGGAAGGCGGCCGCCAGCGCCTGGATGCTGTCAAGTGGTCGCGGTGAGTTGAGCGGCACCTCGATCAGGGCCCAGCCCGCATCCACCAGGGCCTGGCCAACGGCCAAGGCCTCGGCCGGCGTGATGCCGCGCAGGATGGCCAGCAGCGGCAATTGCTGCAGGGCGCTGGCGAGCAGCGGGCTGGCCCGCTGGGGCGGCGGGTGGGTGCCCTGGGGCGGTGGGTGGGTGCCTTGGGGCGGGTGCGTCATGCGTGCAGTGTGCCTGCCAAGGCCAGCAAGCCGGCCCAGCCGGCCTCGGCGCCGACGCTTTGCACCGGGTGGCCGCGTTGCGCCAGCGCGCGCTGGTAGCGCTGGGTCAGCGCCGGGCTGCCCACCAGCACGACGGCCTGGCCGGCCGGCGGCGCCTGAGCCCGCAGTTCCTCACCGATCAGCAGGCCCGACAGGCGCGACGCCAGGGCCGGGCCGGTGGCCCGCTCAAACAGGCCCAGCGTGCGCACCGAGAACAAGTGATGCAGCAAGCCGCCTGGCTGGGCCGCGCTGGCCACGCCGGCCTCGAAGGCCTCGGCATCCCAGAGCTCATCGTCGGCTGGCAGCCCGCGCGCCAGGATCGACTGCTGGCGCAGCAGGGCATACACCTCGCCCGTCATGTGGGTGGTAAAGCCGGTGATGCGGCCCCGCTGCACCGTCACCCATTTGCTGTGGGTGCCGGGCAATACCAGGGTCACCCACTCGGCGCCCATCAAACCCAGCAGGCGCAGCGCGCCGAAGACTTGTGTCTCCTCGCCGCGCATCACATCGGGCAGGCCGGCGGCCTGGGTGCACAGGCCGGGCACGATGGCCAGCCGGCCGGTGTGGGCCGTGGCGGCGGGCAGCCAGCACAGCTGCGCCGCCAGGTCATCCAGGCCGGCCGGGCAGGCGCAATACGGTGCCTCGACCCAGCCCTGGCGGCTGCCCACCATGCCGGCCATCAGGCAGGGCAGGCCGGGATGGGCGGCGCGCCAGGCGCCGAACTCGGCCTCGAAGGCAGCCGCCCAAGCACCGGGCGGCACGCTCAGCAGCCCACGCTGCGCGGCATGCTCGGCCAGCACCGTGCCGTCGGCCGCCAGCAGCGCAGCGCGCAAGGCGCTGGTGCCCCAGTCAACCGCCAGCAGCGATGGCTGCATGGTCAATGGTTGTGGTTCCGGCCGGCGCTGCCCGCCGTCACAGGGCTGCGCCATACGCGCCTACACCGCAAGCATTGCAAGCATTGAGATGCAGGGCATCTCAATGATTGTCTTTGGGCACCGCCGCACCGCGCTGGCCGACCAGGAAATCCAGGTCGCAGCCCTGGTCGGCCTGCAGCACATGGTCGATGTAGAGCTTCCAGTAGCCGCTGGCCATCGCGGGCTCGGGCGCCACCCAGGCCGCCAGGCGGCGCGCCAGCTCGGCATCGTCCACATGCAGATGCAGGCGGCGGCCGGGCACGTCCAGCGTGATCAGGTCACCGTTTTGCACAACCGCCAGCGGGCCGCCGGCCGCCGCCTCGGGCGTGGTGTGCAGCACCACGGTGCCGTAGGCGGTGCCGCTCATGCGCGCATCGCTGATGCGCACCATGTCGGTCACGCCCTTGCGCAACACCTTGGGCGGCAGCGGCATGTTGCCCACCTCGGCCATGCCGGGGTAGCCTTTGGGGCCGCAGTTTTTCAGCACCATCACACAGGTCTCATCAATGTCAAGGTTCTCGTCGTCAATGCGTGCGTGGAAGTCTTCAATGTTCTCAAATACCACAGCACGGCCTTTGTGCAACATCAGCGCGGGCGTGGCAGCGCTCGGTTTGATAACGGCACCGCGCGGAGCCAGGTTGCCGTGCAGCACGGCGATGCCCGCCTTGTCTTTGAATGGCGACGCAAAGGTTTTGATCACGCGGGGGTCGTAGTTTTGCGCATCGGCAATGTTGTCTGCAACGCTCTTACCGCTGGCGGTGATGATGTCGCGGTGCAGCAAGTGCGCTATCTCCTTCATCACCACGGGCAGACCGCCCGCGTAGCAAAAGTCTTCCATCAAATGCTCGCCCGAGGGCTGTAGGTTGACCAGGCAGGGCAAGTCGCTGGCCAGCCGGTCAAAGTCCTCAATCGTCAACTTCAGACCAAGCCTGCCAGCAATGGCAATCAAGTGAATCACCGCGTTGGTGGAGCCACCTATCGCCGCCAGTGTGCGAATGGCGTTCTCGAAGGCGTCCATTGTGAGGACTTTGGCGATCGTTTGGTCAGTGTGAACCATGTCCACAATGCGCCGCCCTGCGTTGCGCGCCAACACGTTGCGCCGGCCATCAACCGCCGGATAGGCCGCGTTGCCGGGCAACCCAATGCCCAAGGCTTCGACCATGCAGGCCATGGTGCTGGCGGTGCCCATAGTCATGCAGTGGCCGTGGCTGCGGTGCATGCAGCTCTCGGCTTCAAAGAAGTCGGCCAGTTTTAAAGTACCAGCGCGCACCTGTTCGCTCATGCTCCACACGCCCGTGCCGCTGCCCAACTCCTGCCCGCGCCATTTGCCGTTGAGCATCGGGCCACCGCTGACGCCAATTGTGGGCAGGTTGACACTGGATGCACCCATCAGCAGAGACGGGGTGGTTTTGTCACAGCCCATCAGTAAAACGACGCCATCGACCGGGTTGCCGCGAATGCTCTCTTCCACATCCATGCTGGCCAGGTTTCTGTAAAGCATCGCGGTGGGGCGTAACAGAGTCTCGCCCAGCGACATGACCGGGAACTCGAGCGGGAAACCCCCAGCCTCGTAAACCCCAATCTTGACTTGCTCCGCCAATGTGCGAAAGTGGCTGTTGCAGGGGGTTAGTTCGCTGAAGGTGTTGCAGATGCCAATCACCGGGCGGCCATCAAATTGGTCATGCGGCACGCCCTTGCCTTTGACCCAGCTGCGGTAGGCAAAGCCATCGCGATCCTGGCGGCCAAACCATTGCTGGCTGCGCAGTTCACTGGCGGGTTTTTTGGGTTGAGAGCTCATGTCATTCCTCAAAAGTTTGGGGTTTTCCCCGATAGTCTTATCATCGTATCGTAATACGATAAGAAGTTGTAATCAAGCAAAATTCTGAGGAGTAGGCGTTGTCAAAACCCGATGTGTTGGTGGTTGCCAAACTCTGGCCCCCCATGATGGAGGCGCTGCAATCCGTTTTCACGGTGCACGACCGCGCGCATGAGTCTGACCCCGCCGCCTTCGCCAAGATCGCACCCTCCATCCGCGCGATTTCCGGTGCGGGTGAATCCAAAGTACCTGCCAGCCTGATTGCCCAACTGCCTGCGCTGGAGATTATTTCAGTGTTTGGTGTTGGCTACGACGGCTACGACGTTGCCGCGGCACGTGCGCGCGGAATACCCGTGACCAACACACCCGATGTGCTGACCGATGAAGTGGCCGACATGGGCTTGGGCCTGGTGTTGTCCATTGCCCGGCGTATTCCCCATGCTGACAAGTACGTGCGCGAAGGGCGCTGGCCCAGTGGCCCGATGCCGCTGGCACGCAAGGTCAGCGGGGCTCGTTTGGGGATTGTGGGTCTGGGTCGGATTGGCCAGGCGATTGCCACGCGTGCCGCAAGCTTTGGCATGAGCATTTCGTACACCACACGGACCGCGCGCTCAGACGTTCCTTACCGTTACTTTCCGTCTGCGGCAGCGCTTGCGGCAGAGGTTGACTTCTTGATGGTGATCACGCCTGGGGGTGCCGCGACCAAGGGGCTCATCAACGCCGATGTCTTGCAAGCGCTAGGCCCCCAGGGCTACCTGATCAACGTCGCGCGCGGCTCGGTGGTGGATCAAACTGCCTTGATCAAAGCGCTGCAAGAAGGCGTGATTGCAGGTGCCGCACTGGATGTGTTTGAAGACGAGCCGAATGTGCCTGAAGCCCTGCGCGCCATGGACAACGTGGTGCTTACGCCTCATATCGCCAGCGCCACGTGGCAAACGCGCCATGCGATGGCTGACTTGGCGTTCGGCAATTTGCAGGCATACTTTGCGGGCAAGCCCTTGCTCTCGCCGGTTCCCTGAATGCAGCCGTTGCGATGATCAAGAACGTCCACGGCAACACAGTCGATTTCCTGGGCGAAGCCATCGTTGCAGGCCGGTATGCTCTGGGCGCATCAATTCCACCTGAGCCAGTGCTGTGCGAAGAGCTGGGTGTGAGCCGTACGGTGGTGCGCGAGTCTGTGAAGTCGTTGGTCGCCAAAGGGTTGATATTGACGGGCCCGAAAGTCGGCACGCGCGTGCTGCCCTCCGATCAATGGAACTGGTTTGATGCGGACGTGATCGCCTGGCAAGTCAAGGCCGGTCTTACGCCCGATTTCATCCGCGACCTGCAAGACTTGCGCCGCGTCGTGGAGCCCGCTGTTGTCAAACTGGCAGCCCTGCGTGCCACCGAAGTGGACATCGCGCAGATTGAATCGGCCTATGCCGGGATGAAAGTAGCCGTCACCAAGGGCGGCGACTATGTCACGCATGACTTGGCGTTTCACCAAGGGCTGCTGAAGGCCTCGCACAACCGCATGCTGATCCAGATGAGCAAAGCGCTGGGCGCGCTGCTTCGTACCAGTTTTGAGTTGTCCACCATCAAAAAGGGTGGCCCGGCCAAGTCGTTGCCGATGCACCGCGCGGTGCTGGATGCCGTGATTGCGCGCAGCCCGGCCCAAGCCGAGCGCGCCATCTGCATGTTGATTGACGGTGCGCATGAAGATATTGAGCAGTTGCTGGCATCACGCCGCAGGCTGCCAATGGTCAATGAACCTGCGCTGCAACTCAAAGCGGCCTGATCGCCAACGTTTTTCCCTGAGCTTATTTCCCCCTCGCCAACCATCCTTAAAGGAGACGCTTTCATGAAATTCAAATTGCTGGCCACTGCGGCCTGCGTGACCACGGCGCTGCTGGCGCACGGTGCCGCGCAGGCGCAAGAAAAACTCACCGTCTGGTGGGGCAAAGGTTTTTACAAAGCCGAAGACGATGCGCTGTACGCCGCCATCAAGAAGTTTGAAGCGAAAAACCCGAAAATTAAAATTGAGCTGTCGCTTTATGCGCCGCAGGAGATGATTCCAAAGTCTGTCGCGGCGCTGGATGCGGGTAACCCGCCCGACGTCGCTTATGGCGACGTGTACGACTTTCAGGTCACGGCCAAGTGGGCCTATGACGGCAAGCTGGAAGACGTGAGCAGCATCATCGACCCGATGCGCGCCAAGTTTGAGCCGTCTGCGCTGGCAACGACATTTCTTTACAACAACGCAAATCAGACCCGGGCCTACTACGCGTACCCCATCAAGCAGCAGACCATGCACATCCAGTACTGGAAGGACATGCTGACTGATGCTGGATTCAAGGAGTCAGATATCCCCAAAGACTGGAAAGGCTATTGGGATTTCTGGTGTGACAAGGTGCAAGCGGGTTACCGTCAAAAAACGGGTACGCGTGCCTTTGGCATTGGCCAGCCACTGGGTGTGGACTCTAGCGATTCGTTCTTCTCGTTCCTCACCTTCATGGACGCCCACAACGTGAAGCTGGTCAACGACTCTGGCAAACTGCTGGTGGACGACCCTAGCGTGCGCCAGGGTCTGATCAACACCCTGACGGACTACACCACGGTCTACAGCCGGGGCTGCACGCCACCGTCCAGTACCAACTGGAAAGACCCGGACAACAATGTCGCCTTTCACAACAAGACCACGGTGATGACGCACAACGCCACCATCTCGATCGCGGCGAAGTGGCTCGACGACATGAACAACCAGACGCTCACGCAGGCGCAGCGCGACACGGCCAAAGCCAATTACACCGAAAAAATTGCCACCGCAGGGTTTCCCAACAAACCCGATGGCAGCAAGATGGTGTACCGCGCTGCAGTCAAAACCGGCGTGATCTTCAAGGATGCCAAAAACAAGGACGCCGCGAAGAAGTTTGTCGCCTTCATGCTGGATGATGCCAATTTGACGCCTTACGTTGAGGGCTCGCTAGGTCGCTGGTTCCCCGTCACCAAGGCCGCGCAGCAAAGTGCGTTTTGGAAGGGCGACCCGCATCGTGTGGCGGTGTACAACCAGTTCATGGCAGGCACCTCGCCGTTTGAATTCACCAAGAACTACAAGTTCACGGTGTTAAACAATGAAAACGTCTGGGCCAAAGCGGCCAACCGCGTGCTGTCTGAGAAAGTGCCGGTTGACAAAGCTGTGGATGAAATGATCGCCCGCATCAAGGTCGTGGCCAACTGATGTCAACCGGTGGCGCAGCAATCACTGCGGGCTCTGCGCCCCCACCCGCGAGGGCGGGCTCGCGCGCGCTCTCGCAGTACGAGTTTTGGGGCCGCATTTTTGTCGTGCCCTACCTGCTGGTATTCGTTATTCTGGTGCTGTTCCCCGTGGGCTACGGCCTGTGGCTGGCGCGGCACCCCGAGAGCTACGTCAAGCTGTTTGCTGATCCGATCTTCTTTCGCACCGTCGTCAACACCTTGATTTTTCTGGTGGTGGCGATCAACCTGAAGATGGCGATCGCGCTGTTTCTCTCAGGCTTCTTTGTCAATACCCGCTGGTGGATCAAGATATTGGCCGTGCTGTTCATTCTGCCGTGGGCAGTGCCGTCTATCCCCACAATTTTGTCGGTGCGCTTCATGCTCAACCCCGAGTGGGGCGTGATCAACCAGACCATCTACAAGCTGACCCGGATTGATGGTCCCAATTGGTTGAACGACCCAACCCTGGCGCTGTGTTTTTCGATGTTGATGCACATCTGGAAGTCATTGCCGTTTTGGACCTTGATTCTGGTCGCAGGCCGTATGGCCATTCCCGCTGAGCAGTACGAAGCGGCTGCGGTGGACGGTGCCACCACGTGGCAAAAATTCCGGTTCATCACCTGGCCTTCGATGCGCACGCTTTATGTCACTTCGCTGATCTTGTCGATGATTTGGACGCTGGGGGATTTCAACAGCGTGTACCTCTTGACGGGAGGTGGCCCGGCTGACCTCACACATGTGCTGGCGACATTGGGCATTCGGTATTTGCGGCTGGATCAACTCGATGTGGCGATGGCTTCCATCGTGGTCGCGCTACCTTTGGTCTTGCCACTCGTGTACTTCATGATGAAGAGGCTTTCGAAATGAAGCCTCCACGCTTGCCACTTCGTGTGCTGCGCTGCCCCCCAAGGGGGCCCTCGCGCCTGGGGCGGCCCAGCGCTGCTCGATCAGGATATCTATGAGCAAGTTAAGCCTTAAAAAAGTCACGACCGAAGCCAAGCTGCTGCTGATCGGCATCCCCGTATTTTTGTGGACCATCATCCCGGTCTATCACATGTTCCTGTTTGCGATCTCGGAGCGGGACTCTGCCACGTCCGGCAACTTGTGGCCCAAGAACCCGACGCTGCAAAACTTTGACCACGTCTTCAACCAAAAGCACTTTTATCTCAATCACTTTTGGCAGCAGCTTGGAAATTCGCTCACCATTGCATTTTCCGTGGGTGCTATCACGTTGGTAGTGTCGACTATGGCTGCCTTCGCCATCAGTCGCTTGAAGGTGCGTGGCGGGCGCACGGTGCTGAACTTGGCTTTGTTCACCTACTTTATTCCGGCCGCATTTCTGGCCGTGCCCATGTACAAAACGATGGCGACTTACGGCCTGCTCAACAACCACTGGTCGCTGATTTTGTCGATGGTCACCATTGCGTCGCCGTACTGCATCTGGGTGCTCAAGCAAGCTTCGGACAAGCTTCCGTTTGAGTTGGATGAAGCCGCGCGGATGGACGGTGCTACCCCGCTGCAATTGTTCCGCCTGGTCTATTTGCCGTTGATGTTGCCCTCGCTGGTTGCAGTGGGGACGTATTCTTTGCTGCTGGCGTGGAACGAATATCTGTATGCGTTCTTGCTGCTGTCTAAAGAGACTGACCTGACCTTGGCAGTGGCACTTGGCAATTTTCTGGCGGCGGACGACTCGCCATGGGAGTTGTTGATGGCGACAGGTTTCATCTACGCCCTGCCACCTGCAGCGATTTATTACGTCTTTAAACGCTACATGGTGTCGGGCCTGACGGCTGGTGCCGTAAAGAGCTAGTTTCATCACCTCACGCGCAACACTCGTTAAAGGCAGAGCCCGATGGCAACCGTATCGTTCAGAAAAATCGAGAAGAGTTTTGGCAAGACCAAAATCATTCACGGCATCAGCTTTGACATTGCCGATGGCGAATTCGTGGTGCTGGTGGGCCCTTCAGGCTGTGGCAAGTCCACGCTCTTGCGCATGCTGGCAGGGCTGGAAGAAATCACGGCGGGCGAGATCGCGGTCGATGACAAAGTGGTGAACGATCTCGATTCCAAAGACCGCGACATCGCTATGGTGTTCCAAAGCTACGCGCTTTACCCGCACATGACGGTGCGCGACAACATGGCTTTCAGCTTGAAGCTGCGCAACGCCGACCGCGCCTTGACCGACAAGCGGGTGGGCGATGCTGCGCGTATTTTGAATTTGGATGCGCTGCTTGATCGTTATCCTCGCGAACTGTCGGGCGGGCAGCGCCAGCGCGTGGCAATGGGCCGTGCCATCGTGCGCGACCCCAAGGTTTTTCTGTTTGACGAGCCGCTGTCGAATCTGGATGCCAAGCTGCGCGTCTCGATGCGGGCGGAAATCAAAGACTTGCACCAGCGGCTCAAGACCACCACCGTCTATGTCACCCACGATCAGATTGAGGCCATGACCTTGGCGGATCGGATTGTCGTCATGCATGACGGCATCATCGAGCAGATCGGTACACCGCTGGACTTGTTTGACAAGCCGGGTAATCTGTTCGTGGCCCAGTTCATCGGTTCGCCATCGATGAATGTGCTGCCGGGTGTTCTGCGCAAGAGCGATGGCAAGGCTTGGGTTGAAGCGCAAGGGCAGCGATGGCCTGCGCCCCATCTCACCTCGGGCGTCGAAGACCAATCCGTGAGTTACGGCGTGCGTCCTGGGGACATTTCCATAGTGGGTGAAGGCCAAGGTCTTCCCGCCAAGGTGATTGTTGTAGAGCCAACCGGGGCCGAAACTGAGCTTCTGCTGCAAGTTGGCACCGAGAAGATCATCGTGGTGGTGCATGGCCGAACACAGGCCCAGCCGGGTGAGATGGTGGGCCTGAGCATTGCGGCTGCGAAAACCCATTTGTTCGACAATCAAAGCGGCGCGCGATTGCAGTGAAGGATCCCTTTCGTCTGGATGGCCGCATTGCCTTGGTCACCGGTTCATCGGCAGGTATTGGGCTGGCTCTGGCGCGCGCGCTCGGGCAGGCGGGTGCCGTTGTGGTGATCAATGGTCGCGGCGAAGCGAAAGTCACTGCGGTAGCCGCACAACTTCAAAGCGAGGGGTTGACGGTTCATGCCTGCGTGTTTGACGTGACCAATTCCAAGTCGGTGATTGCAGCGGTTGACGATATTGAAGCCAGCGTTGGCCCCATCGACATTCTGGTGAATAACGCGGGCATGCAACGCCGAGCTCCATTGCAGGATTTTTTGGAGGCAGACTGGCATGAGTTGATGCGTACCAACCTCGATAGCGTCTTCTTGGTTGGCCAGGCGGTGGCGCGCAAGATGATTCCCCGGCAACGCGGCAAGATCATCAACATCTGCTCGGTGCAAAGTGAGCTGGGCCGCCCCAACATTGCACCGTATACCGCCAGTAAAGGCGCCGTCAAAATGTTGACCAAGGGCATGGCGATTGACTGGGGGCCGCATGGCATCAACGTCAATGGCCTGGGGCCGGGTTACTTCGCCACCGAGTTGAATGCGGCGCTGGTGGCGGACGAAAAGTTCAGCGCGTGGCTGATCGGGCGCACCCCGAGCCGTCGCTGGGGAGATGTGGAGGACCTTGGCGGTGCGGCAGTGTTTTTAGCCAGCGATGCGTCGAAATTCGTCAACGGCCATATCCTTTATGTTGACGGCGGCGTGACGGCGACGCTCTGATTTTTCATTCCGTCTAGTTTTATGACCGACGCATCACTCGCACCCACGCAACGCCGCATTCGCGCCGTCATGTGCCACGGCGCACTCGACCTTCGTCTGGAGCATCTCGACCCCGACACCGCTGACATCGCCAAGTCCTTGGGTAGCACCCAGTTGCGGGTGCGTGTCGCTTTTGGCGGCATCTGCGGCTCTGATCTTCACTATTACCAGCACGGCGGGTTTGGTGTGGTGCGCATCAAGCAGCCGATGGCTTTGGGGCACGAGATCTCGGGCGTGGTTGAAGAAGTGGGTACAGACATCAGCGCGTTCAAAGTGGGGCAGAGAATCGCTGTGTCGCCGTCTCGTCCTTGCGGCACCTGCCGTTTTTGCCAGCTGGGCCAGCAAAATCATTGCTTGGCGATGCGCTTCTACGGCAGCGCCATGCCGTTCCCGCACATCCAGGGCGCGTTTCGTGACAGCCTGGTGATTGAGCGGCACCAAGCGCATGCGGTGGCGGATCATTTGAGTTTGTCAGAGGCGGCTTTGGCCGAGCCACTGTCCGTCGGGCTTCATGCGATTCAGCGCGCGGGCGGTGTGTTTGGCAAGCAGGTGTTGGTGACGGGGTGTGGCCCCATCGGCTCGCTGCTAATTGGCGGCTTGCGTCGTGCCGGTGCAGCCCGCATCGTCGCGGCTGACGTGGCCGAGTTTCCGTTGGAATGCGCGCGCAAGATGGGTGCGGATGAAGCCATCAACCTCGCTACGCACCCGCGCGGTTTGGACAAGTATATGGTCGACAAAGGCCAGTTTGAAGCCGTGTTTGAGGCCAGCGGCAACGAGCGGGCGCTGAAAACCGCGATGGACGTGATTGCCCCGCGTGGCGTACTGGTAGCGGTGGGCTTGGGTGGCGATATCACGCTGCCAATGAATCAACTGGTCGCCAAAGAAATCGATCTGCGCGGCACCTTCCGCTTTCATGCTGAGTTCGCCAATGCCGTGCAGTATTTGAACCAGGGCCTGATTGATGGAAAACCCGTCATCACCCGCATCATGCCGTTTGAGTCAGCGGTTGAGGCCTTCAAACTAGCGGGTGACAAAAGCCGATCATCCAAGGTGCTGATCGCGTTTGATCCCGCACTGAACACCTGATTACATAACTGAATATGACCCAATTCACCCAAGTCATTCTCTTCACCGACACCGATGGCCGCGCGAAGTTTCGCGATGAGCTTATCGAGCTGCCCGAGGGCAATCCGCAGTCGCAGTTGTCGGCCCTGTATCCCTCAGGCGGCTACCAGTTGCGCCACAGCCCGGTCGGCTTTCGCAGTCAGTTTCATTGCACCACGACACCGCAGTGGGTGTTCATTCTGAGTGGCAACATGGAGATTGGTTTGCAGGCCGGCGTATCGCGCATTTTTAAGCCGGGCGAGCACTTCTACTCGGCGGATGTGCTGCCCGCAGGCGCTGTGTTTGACGCGGCCGTCCACGGTCATTGGAGCCGCCAAGTCGGGCGAGAGCCGCTGCAAACGCTGTTTGTCCGGTCAGACGGAAAACTCTAGATTTGCTATTAGATTAGCTACTATAAATATAGCTTACTATGTATATGATCCGAGAGCTAGAGGCCTATTTTCATCATAATTTGTGAAAATAGGCGGTTTTGAGGTTAAATATACCTAATATGGGTATATTGAACTGCTCTCATCATTTCAAAATCTCAATGGGTAAATCAGTGACGAAATTAACGCCCGAACGAGCCACGTGGGCCACCGGGGCCGCGTGAGCCGCCACCGGGTTGTCCGCCGCCACCGCCACCATAACCACCCCCGCCGCCGCTGCGATTGCCGCCTCGGCTACCACCGCCACCGCCTCCTCCGTAGCCGCCACCGCCGCCGCCACGGCGTGCGCCACCGCGCTCAGCCATCATGTCCACGCTGGTGCGCATCGGGTCAGGTTGTCCACCTTGAGCGGGTGGGCGTGGCGCTTGGCTACGTTGGCCACCCATGCCGCCCCCACCACCATAACCGCCACCACCCGAGCGATTGCGCTCTTGCGGTGGGCGTGCGCTGAAGTTGCGTGGCGCATGGTTGGTGGGTTGTGCGTCGTCGCGCGACTCGAAGTTGGCATCATCGCGGGGTGCGAAATTAGCATCGTTGCGAGGCGCGAAATTAGCATCCCCCCTCGGGGTGAAGTTAGCATCGGTTCGGCCGCCTGACCTACCATCGGCACGTCCACCGCCCCGTGAATTACCGCGCGCCGGGCCATTGGATGGGCCAGGGGCTGAGCGACCGTTGCCACCGGCTGGGCGTCCACCACGGCCACCGCCTGCGCCGCCACCGTTCGCGCCCTTGCTCTCGCGCACCCGTGTCAACATCTCGGTGCGCGCCGCGCGGCCTGCGGCCATCATCACGTCACGACTCGGCGGCTTGCCCGCACCACCCCAGATGGTTTGGCGACCCATGGCGATCGGCTCGGCGTGCTCGCCGGGCTCGGGGCCAAATCCGTCAACCACTTTGACCTCGATGTTCTGCTTGGTGTAACGCTCAATATCCTGCATGAAGCCTTCTTCGTCCATGCACACCAGGTTGACCGCAGCGCCATCGGCACCCGCGCGCCCCGTGCGGCCAATGCGGTGCACATAGTCTTCGCTCACGTTGGGAATTTCGTAGTTCACGACGTGGGGCAGATCGTCAATGTCAATGCCGCGTGCTGCGATATCTGTCGCCACCAGGGCGCGAATGTCGCCGCTTTTGAAGCCTGCCAATGCTTGTGTGCGGGCCGTTTGGCTCTTGTTGCCGTGCAGTGCCATGGCGTGAATGCCGTTTTTGGTCAAAAACTCGGCCACGTTGTTGGCGCCGAACTTGGTGCGGGTGAACACCAGCACCTGGCTCCAGTTCTGCTCTTGAATGATGTGGGCGAGCAGCGCCTTTTTCTTGCCGCGTCCCACCGGGTGAATCACCTGGGTGATGCGTTGTACGGTGGTGTTGCGCGGGGTGACCTGCACGCTTTGCGGGTTCTTGAGCAAAGTGGCCGCCAAGTCGCGAATCTCGTCGCTGAAGGTGGCCGAGAACAGCAGGCTTTGCTTATCCCTGGGCACGACGGCCAGCACTTTTTTCACATCATGGATAAAGCCCATGTCCAGCATGCGATCGGCTTCGTCGAGAACCAGCATTTGCACCTGGCCCAAGTCCAGTACGCCTTGCTGCAACAGGTCGAGCAAACGACCGGGTGTGGCGACCAAGATGTCCACGCCTTTTTTGACCTTGCTGATTTGCGGGTTCATGCCGACACCGCCAAAAACAACGGTGCTTGAGAGGTCTACGAATTTGCCGTAAACCCGGACAGACTCTTCCACCTGCGCGGCCAGCTCGCGGGTCGGGGTGAGCACCAGCGCACGAATACCTTTGCCGCCGAATTTGTTTTGCACGCTGGCGCCGATGCTTAACTTGTGCAGCATTGGTAGCACGAAGGCGGCAGTTTTACCGGTGCCGGTTTGCGCACCGCCTAGCAGGTCGTGCCCGTCGAGTACCACGGGGATGGCCTCTATCTGAATGGCGGTGGGGGTTTCATAACCGTGCTCGCGCACGGCTTGTACGATGGCTGGAGCCAGCTTTAGATCTTCAAAATTCATGAGTAGTGATTGCACCCGTCCGGGGTGCTTGGGATATCTACCTGTCCGCGATTTTGAAAACCGCAGAAACAGTCGAGGCAGATAGGGTCAAAAATGAAGTGAGTGATGGCGTAAGTAGGTGAAAACGCGCTCCCAACACTTCCAGCATTTGCTGAAGTCATGGGCAACTGAAACACCATGACACGTTGTATTATCTCACGGACGTGATTGGAGTGATTGATGAGCATGTTTCCGATGCCTCGAATCGGCGTGGCTGACGAGAGGGTCAATGCCAAGCCGGTCTTGCGCGATTGCCTTGAGGCCGTGTTGCAGCAGTCTGATCGGCTGATGGACGCGGTGATCGATGGTTTGAACTCGTCCAAATCTCAGCAGTTGGGCTCCAGCAAAGGTCACGCCACGGCACAAGCTAGGGGCGGCTCCACCATGGCCGGCTCCAATCCCAACCAACAGCGCACGGTCGAATACCTCAAAGCGCACGCGACCGAAGTCAAGCAAACCTTCGCAACCGAGCTGCGTGCGGCACTCTATTACCGTGGCGCGCACGACATGGCGGTCAAGCCACTCTTGCGGTTTGACGATTTCCAGTTTCTGGACGAAAAGGAAATTGACTCCAATATTGAGTTTGCGCTGGCCCAGCAAGAGGTGTCGCAAGCGGTTGAAGACGCGCTGCCGCCGCTCAATGCGCTGATGAGCAACCTGCTGGGCCTGGTATCCGTTCAATCGCAACTGAACCCCTTGAAGCCGGAGTCGTTCGTTCAGGCGCTGCGCAGCAGCTTGGGCGCTCATGTTGACGACCACGATGTCCGTGTGGTGTTGCTCACGCGCGCTGCCAGTTTGATGGGTGTCTCGCTGCGCCAGTTGTACAAGGACGTGACCAATTGGTTGCGCTCGCAGGGCGTGGAGCCCGCCATGCCCCTGGGCGTCGCGCCCGGCGGCGCGGGTGCGACGGGGGCCAAGCCGGTTGAGACGGCCGTCAGCCGCACCCTGCTGACGCTTGACAAGCTGCGTCGCTTGCTGGCCGGTGATTTCGATCCGCGCGCTTCCGCACCTGCGCAGCGGGATTTCTTGCACACGGTCCCCTTTTCGGTTGTCGCTTTGGAGGATTTGAAGCTGGTCGAGCCGATGATGATGCGCCTAGCCAAACGCGCCAAACAACGGGAGTCCACCGAGGCCCAGCGAGAAGGCGCAAGTTTTGGGAACTCTGGCATGCTGGCCAACGACCAGCCTAAAAACAAACAGATTGGCCAGGAGTTGGGTGGCGAGGTGGTTCGCCTGATG
>JANOTO010000383.1:0-1987 GCA_031416395.1 Rhodoferax sp.
GCGATCAGGCTGGTGGCGGGTTGCGCGATAGTGTCAGCGTAGTTCACCGCACCGTCGCCGTTGAGATCCAGCATCTTGCCTGCTGCGTCAAACGTGCCTTTGACGGGCACGATGTACGGCTTCCAGGGGGCCACGCCGTCCGCATACTTTTTGATCTCTGCCAAGCCCGCAGGTGTGACCATTGAGCCGTACAGCTCGGTGCGGCCCGCGCGCGTCCAGTCATATGGGCGGTCAAACGGTGCCGCAAAGGTGACTGCGCCGGTTTTGAAGTCGTAATCATCCCCATCCACCAGTTGCACGATGCGTACCTGTGTCTTGGTGCGCAGATATTGCAGGTTGCTCACCTCGAATGATTGGATGATGACGGGTGAGCTCTTCTGTGTGTAGCCGTATTCACTCAAGACGGCCAGCAGGCGGTCTTCGAGCTTGAGGTTGGCATCGACATGGTAGGTGGGGTGCTTGGTCTCGGGGTACACGCCAATCACGCGGCCCACTTTGGCACCTTCGGATTTGGCGACATCCATCACCTCGCGCAGGGTGGGTATCTGGTACAGACCGTTGAACTTTTGGTCGCGGCTTGCCGCAGCCTGCTTGGCACGCAAGGTTTTGATTTCGGCCAGCGTGAAATCTGTGGCAAACCAGCCGGTTTCGTCCACACCGTCCACCTTGCGGGTGACCTTTCGGCTGGCGAACTCGGGCTTGTCGGCCACGTTGGTGGTGCTGGTGATATTGGGTTCGTGGCGGGCGATCAGTTCGCCATCTTTGGTTGACACTAAATCGGGTTCGATGAAATCTGCACCCATCTGGATCGCCATTCGGTAGCCCTCCAGAGTGTGCTCGGGCAAGTACCCGGCAACACCTCGGTGGCCTGCGACTAGGGGCACTGCGCCATCCAGGGTCAAAAGAGGTTCGGGGCCGCTGGAGCCACCGCAGGCCGCTAAAGCCGCCACGCCGACGCAGGTTATCGCCAGTCGGCGGGTGAAATTGCTTGGGAAAGAGTGGTTCATCAGAGTTGTCTCCAGTTATGACTTCGGGAATGTAGTTTCATCACATGACAGCGGAATGTCAAATTGATGACGGATTCGCCCAAAAACCCGGTAGTGCCTACCCACGTACCGCATGGGACAATTCCGGTATGTATTTATTGTTTGAAGAAGCCGGAAAGTTCATGGCCGGCAAGGTGCTGTCTGAAGCCGAAGCGTCGCTACAGGTGGAGTTGGACAGCGGCAAGCGCGTCAAGGTCAAGGCCGTCAATGCGCTGTTGAGGTTCGAAAAGCCTGCGCCAGCAGCGTTTGTCAGTGCTGCGCAGGCCTTGAGCCAGAGCATCGAGCTGGACTTGGCCTGGGAGTTCTCGCCGGATGCCGAGTTTGGCTTTGCCGACTTGGCCAAAGACTATTTTTCAAGCGACGGAAAAGCCGCCACGCTGGAGCAGCAAGCCGCCGCCCTGTTTCGCCTGCATGACTCACCGCATTACTTTCGCCGCGCGGGCAAGGGCAACTTTCGCAAGGCGCCCGCCGACATCATCGCCCTGGCGCTGGCCGCCATCGAGAAAAAGAAGCAAATCGCTTTGCAGATTACCCAATGGGTTGCCGATCTGAGCGCAGGCACCTGCCCTGCGCCAATCCGCGAACAGCTTTACAAAATCCTCTTCAAGCCCGACAAAAATGCGCCTGAGTACAAGGCCGTGGTTGAGGCATCGCGCGCCACGCACCTGGCACCGCTGCACCTGCTGCAACAAGCCGGGGCGATTGATTCGCCCTATCAATTTCATTGGCGGCGGTTTTTGCTGGAAAACTTCCCCAAGGGCACGGGCTTTGCTGCCGTGCAGGCACCGGTCATTCGCGATGATTTGCCGATCGCCCCAGTGCAGGCCTTTTCAATCGATGACTCTGCCACCACCGAAATTGACGATGCCCTGAGCGTGCAGGGCCTGGGCACGGGCGAGGTGACCGTGGGCATCCACATCGCCGCCCCCGCCTTGGCCGTG
>JANOTO010000384.1:0-2751 GCA_031416395.1 Rhodoferax sp.
ATGGAACTACTTCCAGTCGATCAAGAACCCGACCAACGATGCGTTCATCAAGAAGTGGTCTGATTATGCGAAAGCCAAAGGTATCGCAGGCCACAAAGACAAAGCTTTGACCAACGACCCGATGGAAGCCACTTACATCGGCATCAACATGTGGAAGCAAGCGGTCGAGAAGGCCAAGTCCACCGACACCGACAAAGTCATCGCCGCAATGGCGGGCCAAACCTTCACGGCACCATCAGGCATCACGTCGAAGATGGATGAGAAGAACCACCATCTGCACAAGTCGGTGTTTATCGGCGAGGTCAAAGCGGATGGTCAGTTCAATGTGGTCTGGAAAACACCCGGCCCCGTGAAAGCCAAGCCATGGTCTCCGTACATCGAAGGCAACGACAAGAAGCCTGATGAGCCCGCGAAAAAATAAGCGCTGAACGTCTGTAGCGTCAACAAGCGGCGGGAGGGCGCATGCGCATGTACCCTCCCGCCCTGCTTTACGGTGGGCGCAACACCGTATTTTTGCCGATGCCTTTCATTGAATATCCATGTTGATTCGCCTTTTCACCCTCGTTTTTGCGTTTGTATTTGCTGCCAGCAGCTACGCGTTCAGTGTGGACGACGCAAAAGGCATCGCCATCGGCGAGACCGACGCGCGCATTGAGGCATTGAACAAATCCATGCTGAGCGCGGACGACAAGCTGGCGGCCTACCTCAAAGCGCTTTCTGAAGATGCCGTAAAAGTCGCCGCTGACAAGGTTTACATCATTGTGCGGGACAAAGCGTTCGACCCTGTGACGGGTGCGCAGGCGGCACTCCCGGCCGACGCGGAAGACGTGGTCAACAACAACCGGATGCGCGGTGAAATCGATATCGCCATTGCCTCACTGAAGCTGTTCTCGAAGGACGAGGTAACCCGCCGTGCTGGCATCAAAGCCCTGCTCGCTGAGAGTGACGAGTCGAAACTGCCGTTGATTGAAAAAGCGTTTGCCGCTGAAACGAGTCCACAGCTAAAAGACCAGCTTGGGCTTATTCGCGCTGCGGTGCTGCTCAACAGCACGGACAAGTCCAAGCGATTGATTGCCGCCACGCTGCTTGCCCAAAGCGGCCGGGCTAGTACGAAGACGGTGTTGCTGGAACGCCTGAAAACCGAGACCGAGCCGGATGTCAAAGCGGCGCTTTTGGCCTCTCTCAAAACTGTTGAAGGCGCACTGGCCTGGGGCGACAGGTTGGGTGCCATGTTCAGCGGCATCAGCCTGGGTTCGATCCTGCTGTTGGTTGCACTGGGGCTGGCCATCACCTATGGATTGATGGGTGTCATCAACATGGCGCATGGCGAGCTGATGATGATCGGGGCCTACGCCACCTATGTCGTTCAAGGGCTCTTTCAAAAGTATCTACCTGGCGCATTCGACTGGTATCTGCTGGCGTCGGTGCCTGTGGCTTTCCTGGCCTCAGCGCTGATGGGTGCGCTTATGGAGCGAAGCGTGATTCGGTTTTTGTATGGTCGCCCGCTGGAGACGCTGCTGGCCACCTGGGGCATCAGCCTGATCTTGATGCAACTGGTGCGCACCTTGTTTGGTGCGCAAAACGTGGGCGTTGAAAACCCCAGTTGGATGAGCGGTGGCGTGCAGGTGCTGGGCAATTTGTCGCTGCCCTACAACCGCCTGGTGATCATCGGCTTTGCAATCGCCGTGCTGGCCAGCGTAGCTTGGCTCATCAGCAAAACGCGACTAGGTTTGTTTGTGCGCGGTGTCACGCAGAACCGCCCCATCGCCTCGTGCATGGGCGTGAATACAGCCCGAGTGGACACCTACGCTTTTGCACTGGGCGCAGGCATTGCGGGGCTGGCCGGTTGCGCCTTGAGTCAAGTGGGTAACGTGGGGCCAGACCTGGGCCAAGGCTACATCGTTGACTCGTTCATGGTGGTGGTTCTGGGTGGTGTCGGGCAACTGGCAGGAACCGTTTACGCCGCGTTAGGCCTGGGTATTCTGAACAAATTCCTGGAGGGCTGGACAGGTGCTGTGTTGGCCAAAATCGCCGTGCTGGTGTTCATCATCATCTTCATTCAAAAACGCCCCCAAGGTATTTTTGCGATGAAGGGCCGTTCGGCGGAGGCATGACATGACGACTGCTGCTGCCACCGCAAATGCGATGCTCCCCGCCAAACAACCTCTGATGACCCGCGCAGGCTGGGGTGCCTTCCTCGCCGCGTTGATTGCGGTTTGCGCCATCGCGCCTTTGCTGAACTTGTGGGTGCCGCAAAGCAGCGTGTTTCACATGAGTGATTACGCTGTGGCCCTCGTCGGCAAGATCATGTGCTTTGCGATTTGCGCGCTGGCGATGGATCTGATCTGGGGTTACACCGGCATCTTGTCGCTCGGCCACGGCTTGTTTTTTGCGCTGGGTGGCTACGCCATGGGCATGTACCTGATGCGCCAGATTGGCCTGGAGGGCAACTACAAAAGCGAGCTGCCTGACTTCATGGTGTTTCTGGACTGGAAGACGCTGCCCTGGCATTGGCGCTGGAGCGAGAGCTTCATCGCGACCTTGTTTTTGATCATCGCCGTACCGGGCTTTGTGGCCTTTGTATTTGGCTACTTCGCGTTTCGCTCGCGCATCAAGGGCGTGTATTTCTCCATCATCACGCAGGCCATGACATTTGCCGCCATGCTGCTGTTTTTCCGAAATGAAACCGGCTTTGGCGGCAACAATGGCTTTACCGATTTCAAGCGAATTCTAGGTATCGCCATCGCTACA
>JANOTO010000385.1:0-2280 GCA_031416395.1 Rhodoferax sp.
GGCCAGAAAGTGGCAAGCGGCGTGCAACTGCTGGTCGCACCCGCCAGCCTGCAAGATCGTGCGCTGGCTGAGAGCGACGGCACAATGCGCACGCTGACCGACGCGGGGGCCACGGTGTTGCCCAGTGCCTGCGGTGCCTGCGCGGGTTACGGCAGCAGCTTCGCTGAAGGGCAGACGGTTATCTCCAGCACCGCGCGCAATTTCAAAGGTCGCATGGGGCCGCCCAGTATGCAGGTTTATTTGGGTTCGGCTTACACCGTGGCGGCATCTGCCTTGCGCGGTCGCATCACCGACCCGCGCGAGGTGCTGGCATGACGGTGCAGAACCTCACTTGGCGAAAGATTTGGCATCTGGGTGATGACGTAGACACCGACTCCCTGGCCCCCGGTGCCTACATGCAACACGGCATTGACGAGATCGCCAAGCACTGCCTTGAAAGCACTGCACCCGCCTTCGCGGGCGATGTCCGCGCAGGTGATGTGATTGTTGCGGGGCGTAACTTCGGCATCGGCTCCTCGCGTGAGCAGGCCGCCTCGGCGCTCGTTCACCTTGGCGTGGCGGCTGTCATCGCACCGAGCTACGGCGGTTTGTATTTTCGCAATGCGTTCAACCTGGGCCTGCTGCTGCTGACTTGCCCGCAAGTTGAGCGGCTGAGCGGGCAGTCAGACCTTTCGATAGACCCCATCGCGCTGTCAATCCATCTGCGTGGCGGGGATGTTGTGACCTGCGAACCCATTCCCGACTTTCTGCTGAAACTGGCACGCTCTGGCGGGCTGCTGCCAAGCCTCAAATTGCGGATGACCACCAACCCGCCGCCTGAACGATCAATTTGACATAGGAGCCTTCATGAGCAAACCCATTTACGACCTGCTGATCAAAAACGTGCGCGTCGTTCGCCCGCACGGCAACGTGGTTCACAGCGCCGACATCGCCATTGCTGACGGCAAGTTCGCCCGCGTGGCACCTGGCATTGATGTGACACTGGCCAAAGCGGTGCACGACGGCAAAGGCCAGCTCGCCTTCCCCGGCGTGGTCGATGCCCACATGCACAGCGGTATTTACTCCCCGCTGGCTGAAGATGCCGTAACCGAGAGCAAAGCTGCAGCCATGGGCGGCGTGACAAGTAGCCTCAACTACTTTCGCACCGGCCAGTACTACCTGAACAAAGGCGGGCCATACAAGAAGTTTTACCCCGAGGTGCTTAAGCTCGCCAAAGGGCGTTTCCACGTGGACTACGGCTTTCACCTCGCCCCGATGGACAGCACGCACATCAAAGAAATCCCCGAGCTGATTGAGAAATTTGGTGTGCCCAGCTTCAAGATTTTCATGTTCTACGGCTCGCACGGTTTGCATGGTGCATCGAATACGCAAAAAGACTTTTTGATGATTGGCGAGGAGGATCGTTACGACTACGCGCATTTTGAATTCATCATGCGCGGCATTCAGGCGGCGCGAGAGCAGATGCCTGAGCGAGCGAATCAAATATCGCTCTCGCTGCATTGCGAAACCGCCGAGATCATGACTGCGTACACCAAGATCATCGAAGGCGACAAATCCAAAAATGCGCTTAAAGGCCTGGCTGCCTACAGTGCCTCGCGCCCGCAGCATTCGGAAGGCTTGGCGGTCTTCATCGCCAGTTATCTTGCCAATGAAACAGCACTGCCGAATATCAATTTACTGCATCTCTCATCCCGCAAAGCGGTGCAGGCCGCGATGATGATGGCGGACGTGTTTCCGCACATCAACTTCAAGCGCGAGGTGACGATTGGCCACTTGATGCTCGACATCACCAGCAAGGCGGCCGAACTGGCCAAGGTCAACCCACCGATTCGACCGCGCGAAGACGTTGAGTTTCTGTGGGATGCCTTGCTTGCCGGCGAGCTGGATTGGGTGGTGAGTGATCATGCCTGTTGTCGGCATGAGATGAAGTTGCCCCCTCAGTATGGCGGCAACTACCTGGGCAAGATTTGGATGGCCAAGAGCGGCTTCGGCGGCACCGAGTACCTGCTGCCCGCGCTGGTGAGCGAAGGTACGCGCCGGGGCATGGGCTACAACCACATGGCCCGCGTCACCAGTTGGAACCCGGCACAGCGCTATGGCCTGAACAAAAAGGGCGATATCGACATCGGATTTGATGCCGATATCGCTTTGGTGGACCCAGCCAAAACCTGGACGATTAAGGCCAAAAACTCACCCTCCACCCAAGGCTACACACCGTTCGAAGGTTTGGAGATGTCAGCCAGTGTTGAGGCAACGTTTTTACGCGGCCAGTTGATTTAC
>JANOTO010000386.1:0-5816 GCA_031416395.1 Rhodoferax sp.
TGCCCATGCGTTTGAGGAGCGTGTCTGCCGTGTCGTTGGCGCGGGAAACGTCGGAGCGGTACAGGGTCAACGGGCCAATCAAATCGCCAATGGAAGACAGGGCTTGCACATCAGGGTCTGCTGCGGCCAGAGGATTCACGAGGCTCACCAGCGGCTGTACGGCTTCTGCCACGCTGCGCACGGGCAGGTCAGCCGCATCGGGAGCGAGCGAGGCGACGGCAAACGCGCCGCCTGCGCCACCGAGTGCCAGTGTTGCGATCAAGGCGGTAAGGCGCTTGGGGTGGGTGCGAATGGTGTATTTCGCGAGCATCGATACTTCATTTGCGAAGTTCAAGAGGCCACTCACCAGATTGTTTTTCTTCAGACCATTCAAAACGGGTGATCCCAGAGAGGTGCTGCAGGCAGTGCGCTACAACTAAAATCTAGAGTTGCTGAATTGGGCATTGAAGTCCGCGAAATTCGGCAAGCGAGGGCGGATTATAACCGCCACAAGACCCTCTGCATCTAGAAAAACCCTTATGAATCAAGCCTCGACTCCTGCCCCCACCGTTCACCCTGTCACAGACCGCGTTCAGGAAGCCATGGCCGTATCGCTGCGCGGTTGCGAAGAGCTGTTGCCGCAGGATGAGTGGCTTAAAAAGCTGCAAAAGAGCGCAACTTCCGGCATTTCGCTGCGGATCAAGTTTGGCATGGATCCCACGGCGCCTGATTTGCACCTGGGCCACACGGTCGTGCTCAACAAAATGCGCCAGTTGCAGAATTTGGGGCATGTCGTGATCCCGCTGATCGGCGACTTCACCACCCTGATTGGCGACCCGTCCGGTCGCAACTCCACCCGCCCGCCCCTGACCCGCGACGAAATCGACGCCAATGCCAAAACTTACTTTGAGCAAATCAAACTGGTGCTGGACATGGACAAAGCCGAAGTGCGCTACAACAGCGAGTGGAGCGACCCGCTGGGTGCGCGCGGAATGATTCAACTGGCGGCCAAGTACAACGTGGCGCGGATGATGGAGCGCGACGATTTTCACAAACGCTTCACCACGGGTCAAACCATCAGCGTGCACGAGTTTTTGTACCCGCTGATGCAGGGTTATGACTCGGTGGCATTGAAATCGGACCTGGAGTTGGGCGGTACTGATCAGAAATTCAACTTGTTAGTGGGTCGTCACTTGCAGGCCGAATACGGGCAGGAGCCGCAGTGCATTCTGACCATGCCGCTGCTCGAAGGCCTGGACGGCGTGGAGAAGATGTCCAAGAGCAAGAACAACTACATCGCGGTGACCGAGGCGGCGAACTCGATGTTCGCCAAAGTGCTGAGCATTTCCGACGTGCTCATGTGGCGCTGGTACACGCTGCTGTCGTTCCAATCGGAGACCGAAATCGCTCAGCTCAAGGCTGAAGTTGACGCAGGCCGCAACCCGAAAGATGCCAAAGTGGCGCTGGCCAAGGAGATCACCGCGCGGTTTCACTCGGCGGCTGCGGCTGATGTGGCCGAGCAAGACTTCATCAACCGCTCTCAAGGCGGCGTGCCGGATGAGATTGCTGAGGTGACGCTAAGCCTGGGCAGCGATAGTGCAACACTGGGGATCGGCAATCTGCTGAAAATGGCGGGCTTGGCTGCATCCAGCGGCGAGGGCAATCGGCTCATTGACGGCGGCGGCGTGCGCGTGGACTCTGCGGTGATCAGCGACAAAGGCTTGAAGCTCGGTGCGGGCGCTTACGTGGTGCAGGTTGGCAAACGCAAGTTTGCGCGGGTCACCCTGGTTTGAAGCGCTGAGCGCTTTTCATGTCAATGCAGCTATATTATAAATAGCATACTATGTATAATATCCGAGAGCCAAGGTCAATTTTTGTTAACAATTTGACGGATTTGACCTTTTCGGCGCTAAAAATTAACTCATAGGTTAATTTATAACGTTTTCACATCGGTGGTTCGAGCGGCCTGAGCGCGATGGGCGGGTGCTGAATCAAGCCGCCAGGGGCAAGGTCAAACAAAACTCGGCACCACGCGGGACGCGGTTGTAGGCGCTGATGCTGCCGCCCATGCTGCTGGCCAGTGTTTCGCACAGGCTCAGGCCCAAACCCAATGCGCCCGCTCGGGTGGTGAAGAAGGGCTTGAAAATCTGCGTCACCACATCATTGGCGATGCCAGGGCCGGTATCTTGGATGCTGAGTTGGGCGGTGTGCTGCTCGGTGCTGGTTGATGAGTGCGTGAGCGTGAGCGTCAAAGTGCGCTCTGACGGCCTAACTTCCTGCAGCGCCTGCATGGCATTGAGCAACAGGTTGTGAATGATCTGGCCCAGCGCCACGGGATCTGCGGTGACGGGCAAGTCTGCCTGGCTGGATTGAATGGAATGCTTGATACCCAGCCGCTGTAGCTCAGGGGCCAGCATATCGAGCGCACCGCGTGCCGCCGCAAGCAGGCTAGTGGGCCGAAGTCGGCCGCCTAAATCAGGCTGCTCGACCACGTGGCGCAGGCGGTCCATAACGTCCGCCGCACGGGCCAATTCCTGCCGGGCCTGATCCACCGCAGTCTGCGCATCAGCCAGGCTTGCGACCTCGCCACTTTCGCGTCGTTGCAGCAATTGATGTGCCGCCTGCGTGGCTGCCAGCGCCGCGCGCAGGGGGTGGCCCAGCTCCTGCACCATGCCTGTGGCCAGCTCGCCCAGGGTGTTCAGGCGCCCGGCCTGGCCCACCCGCAGTAGCGCTTCTGCGCGGTGGCGGTCATGACGCTGGCGCAGCAATGCGCGTACCGCAAGGAGCAGCAGGGCCACCAGCAGGCTCCACACGGCCATTCGGCTCCAGGGCAGCTCGCCCCAACCCACATGACGGCTGGTGCGCAGGCTGAACGGCTGGGTGCTGGATGCCAAGGTTTCCAGCGATTCAAACGTCCAACCGCGTAACATATTCGATAGGGTACTCAATGGGGCGCTTGATGGGGCCTGCGCAGACTTGCCTTCTTGCAGCACCATCACCTGCGGCTCCAGCGCGAGTGCTACGCGCACGGGGCTCGTGTCGCGCGACATCGGCCAGTCTTGCCAGGGAATCATGGTCTTGATGTCGACCAACAGCGCGAAGCTCGAAGCCTCCTGCCCCAGCACAAGGTGGTAACGGCCTTTGGCCAGGTTCACATCTGCCAGCACCGCGCGTTTGAGGCGGCGCGACTCGGCTTCACCCGCACGCAGTGGCTCGTCCGACCACGACTCGCTGCCGTCGCGGCGCAGCACCATCAGTACATGCGGAAAGACCGAGAGCAGGCGCTGCTCAGCCCGCGTGCGCTCGTTTTGCGCACGCAGGCCAGGCAGCGTCGGCAGCGTCGACAAAACTGCCTCCACCTGCGTGACCGATTGACTCAAGAGCCGATGCACTACCTGTGTTTCAGCCTCGAACGAATTCTGCTGTTTGATCAACTCCATCCGCGCAATCACCACGCAGCCTGCCAGTGCCAACACAGCCCAAGCGGCTCCCCATGGAATGTGTCGTTTAAAGTGGGTGACCATGAACAATTTTGGCACAGTGCCTGCGGGGAAAACAAACCGATGATTGCCTTGTTACAGCGGGTAAGCGAGGCGCGCGTCGTCGTGCACGGCGCAACCGTCGGCGAGATTGACCGGGGCCTGTTGGTACTGGTGTGCGCTGAAGCCGGGGACGGGCCGGTAGAGCGTGACAAACTCCTGGCTAAAATCCTGAAGCTGCGTATCTTCAACGATGCTTCCGGCAAGATGAATCACAGCGTCCAGGACATGGATGGCCTGGCCCTGCCTGCGAGCAGGGGCGGCCTGCTGATCGTCAGCCAGTTCACGCTGGCGGCAGATTCGTCCAGCGGCAACCGCCCCGGTTTTTCAGCCGCTGCAAAACCGGATGAAGGCCGCAGGCTTTACGACGGTTTTGTGGCGCAGGCCCGTTTGCTGCACCCGTACGTTCAAACCGGACAATTCGCGGCTGACATGCAAGTGCATTTGGTGAACGATGGGCCGGTGACGATTCCGCTGCGAGTCATCCCATCAGGAGCAACCCTCAATACGGGGTTTTGAAACCCAGCCCAGCCAGAATTTGAACCTCGCGCGCCTCCATGGCGGTGGCATCTGTGTCATTGATTTCATGATCCCAGCCCTGTGCGTGCAGCGTGCCGTGGACGATCATGTGTGCGTAGTGCGCCTGCAGCGTCTTGCGCTGCTCGCGCGCTTCTTGCGCAATGACGGGCGCGCACAGCACGAGGTCGGCGGTGACCAGCGGCGCCTGCGTGTAGTCAAATGTCAGCACATTGGTCGCGTAATCCTTTTGGCGGTAGTCGTGGTTCAGCGCCTGGCCTTCATCGCTGCCCACGATGCGCACGGTGATCTCGGCATCCGCTGCCAGCGCGTGGCGGATCCATTTGGTCACCAGATGTCGGGGCAGGGCCGCGCGGTGGCGCTTGGCGTCTTTAATGTCGCCGAATTGCAGGGACAACGCGAGCTGCTTCATTCAATGACCTCTTCAGCGATTCTTGACGCTTAATTTCGAGCTCAATTTTGTGCTCAGGCTCGCGGGCATGTCATACGCATCCACAATGCGCGCGACCAGTGGGTGGCGTACCACGTCGGCGCTGGTCAGGCGGCAGATTGCAATGCCTTCGACGCGCCTCAAAACGCGCTCTGCGTCGATCAAGCCGCTGAGCTGTGTTTTAGGCAGATCGATCTGACTCACGTCGCCAGTAATCACGGCCTTGGCACCAAAGCCGATGCGGGTCAAAAACATCTTCATCTGCTCGGGTGTGGTGTTTTGCGCCTCGTCCAGGATGATAAAGGCGCTGTTCAACGTGCGCCCACGCATGAAGGCCAGCGGCGCGATCTCGATGGTCTGGCGTTCCAGCGCTTTTTGCACTTGGTCGTAGCCCATCAGGTCGTACAGAGCGTCATACAACGGGCGCAAGTACGGGTCGATTTTTTGCGTCAGGTCACCGGGTAAAAAGCCCAGCCGCTCGCCGGCTTCAACGGCAGGGCGAGTCAGCACGATGCGCTGCACGGCACTGCGCTGAAGTGCGTCCACTGCCATCGCCACAGCCAGGTAAGTTTTGCCTGTGCCCGCCGGGCCAATGCCCAAGGTGATGTCATGGCTGGCAATGTTGTCGAGGTAATTGGCCTGGTTTAGCGTGCGGGGCTTCAAGTCGCTGCGCTTGGTTTTGAGCGTGGGGGCGTTGCTCTCGTCCATGTCGGCATCGCCCGCCAGCATCAGTTGCACGACTGCTTCGTCGATCGGACGTGCGGCGATCTCGTAAAGGGCTTGTAGCATCTCCATGCCGCGCTTGGCGTTGGCTTTGGTGCCCTCGACCTTAAACTGCTCGTGCCGATGCGCGATTTTGACTTGTAGCGCTGCCTCGATCGTTCGCAAGTGCACGTCCATTGGCCCGCACAGATGCGTCAAACGGGTATTGTTGAGTGGCGTGAAAAGATGTCGCAGAATCAAGTTGATAATCTTTCAGGTTGATCTTTCAGGCTTTCTCAATGATAGGCAATAAATGAACGGCAAAGAATGATCGGTAGATTGCAAGGCCAATTGGTCGAGAAAAACCCGCCGCAAATCATCGTGGACTGCAATGGCGTCGGCTATGAAGTCAGCGTGCCGATGAGCACGTTTTACAACTTGCCCGCCTTGGGCGAGAAGGTCACGCTGCTCATTCATTTCGTCGTGCGAGAAGACGCGCAATTGCTCTACGGCTTTGCCACGCATCCTGAGCGCGAGGCGTTTCGCCAGCTCGTCAAAATCTCGGGTGTTGGCCCGCGCACTGCGCTCTCGGTGCTCTCGGGCATGAGCGTAGGCGAGCTGTCGCAAGC
>JANOTO010000387.1:0-15754 GCA_031416395.1 Rhodoferax sp.
GTGCTGGTACCCGGCCAAATGTTGCATGACGATGCTGCTGCGTTGGGTGCTCGCATGCAGTGGGCGCTCAACCAACCATGGACCGTGCAGGGGCGGCGTATCGTCATTCGCGCCAGCATCGGCGTGGGGTTTTCGCCGCTGGATGCCAAAAGTGCTGACCAGTTGATGCGCACGGTTGACATGGCCCTTTACGCGGCCAAGGCGGCGGGTCGCCACGCACTGCGATTTTTCGAGCCCGCCATGGCGCTGCATGCCAGCCACAAGCTCAATGTGCTCAGCGACATGGCGCTGGGCCTGCAGCGCAACGAGTTCTTTGTTCAATACCAACCGCAGATCGAGTTGAGCCATGGCGCTCTGGTGGGGTTTGAGGCGCTGGTGCGCTGGCGCCATCCGCTGCGCGGCCTGATACCGCCAGTGGAGTTCATACCCATTGCCGAGGAGAGCGGCTTGATCGAGGCGCTGGGTGCCTGGGTCATGCGTCAAGCGTGCAAGGACGCGACACAATGGCCGGCGCATGTTCAGCTTGCGGTGAACCTGTCGGCAAGCCAGTTTCAAAGCCCTGACGTGCTGGCGATGGTTGATGTTGCACTGGGTGAAAGCGGGCTGAGTGCCGCGCGACTTGAGCTTGAGCTGACCGAATCCACGTTGTTCCAGGATGACGCGCTTGCGGTGCAAACGCTGCGGGCCCTGCGCAGTCGGGGTGTCACCATCGCGCTGGATGATTTTGGCACCGGCTATTCCTCGATGTCGTACCTGCGCAAATTTGCGCTGGACAAACTCAAGATAGACCGTTCTTTTGTTGCCGCACTGGATGCGCCCGTTGTCGATGCTGGCGCACAGGCGATCATGCGGGCCATCCTTCAACTGGCCCAGGCGCTGGGCATGAAAACGACCGCCGAAGGAGTTGAATCACAGGCCGGGCTGGACCGGTTGCGCGACATGAGCTGCGCACAGGCGCAAGGTTTTTTTGTGGCCAAACCCATGGACATCCAGCACACGCACGCGTTTATCCATGCGCGCCAGGCGATTGACGATCAAGTGCGAGTGGCTAAGCCGTAGCGCTTAATCAGCGCCTCGCGCTGGCGCGGGTCAAGATTGATATTTGCCGCATCGCGGCCCACAGTTTTGAGCAGGCGCTCGTCCATCACATAGCGCCACAGCGGTGGGATGTACGCAATGCTGAACATGCCAAAGTAGCCGCTGGGCAGGCGCGGCAGGTTGTCAAAATGACGCAGCGACTGGTATCGGCGCAAAGGGTGGGCATGGTGATCTGAATGCCGCTGTAGATGAAACAGGGCCCAGTTTGAAAAAATATGGTTACTGTTCCAAGAGTGATAGGGCTGGCAGGGCTCGTACCTGCCGGGCGACCGTTCTTTTCGCAGCAAGCCGTAATGCTCAATGTAGTTGGCTGAGGTCAGCTGAAAATTACCCCAGAACGAAGCCATCAGCAGAAATGGAACGATCTGCACGCCCAGCCACAAGATCAGCCCGCTCCATAGCAGCACGGTGATCAAGGCAGGTTGCAGCACCTCGTTGTGCAAGCTCCACAGCGGCTGGTCTTTGAGCTTGAGGCGGGCTTTTTCAAGCGCCCAGGCCCGCACTAGTGCACCCGGCATTTCCCGCAGCAAGAAGCGGTAAATGGACTCGCCCATGCGCGACGACGCAGGATCCGCCGGGGTGGCCACATCGCGGTGATGGCCGCGGTTGTGCTCCACGGTGAAGTGGCCATAGCCCGTGGGAGCCAAAATAAATTTGGTCAACCAACGTTCAAACCGGGTATTTTTGTGCCCGACTTCATGCCCCAGGTTGATGCAAAAACCACCCACAGAACCGGTGATCAACACCATCGCCGCCCAGCCATGCCAAGGCAGGTCGTACGTCGCTACAAACCACGCGCTGAAGATAAAGCCAGCCCACAAAACAGGTGCCAAGAGGTAAGTGACCCAGCGGTAGTAAAGGTCGGCATCCAGCGCGGGCACCGCACTCTCAGGCGGGTTGCTCAGATCTTCACCCATCCAGTAGTCCATCAGTGGCGCCATCCCGTAAAAGAACACTACGGGCATCCACAACGCGCGCGCATCGCCACTCATGATCATCAGTGCCGGGCCAACCCCAACCACGATAGGCACCAGTACCGACAGCAGCCACGCGTAGCGTTTGCGGTCACGGTACGTCGGCTCGGGCGGGTCAAGCGGGGCGGGCAGCGAGTCATGCGAGGAAGTTTGCATGCGCAAATTGTAGGATTAATTGTGAGTTTCTCTAAGCGGTCTCAACGCGATTAAGCCGTCTCCACGCGGTTTCGGCCCTTGGACTTCGCCCGATACATCGCGGCATCTGCCCGAGCCAGCAGGGCATCCACGCTGTCGCCGTTGGCGCGGTTGGACGTCACTCCGACGCTCACGGTTGGCCCACCCCAGGAGCTCATCGCCGAGCGCACCCGCTCAGCCACGCTGCTGGCCACCGCGGGTGTCGTCTCTGGCAGCAGCACCACAAACTCCTCGCCACCGAAGCGGCCCAGCAAGTCCGCGCCGCGCAGCAGTGCCTTGATGTTGGCGACAAATTCGGTCAGTACCCGGTCGCCCTCCTGGTGGCCCAGCGAGTCATTGACCTTCTTGAAATGGTCAATGTCAATCAGCAGCAGAGCCATCTGCCGCTTGTGCCGCAGGCAGCGCGAAAGCTCGCGTTGCAGCGCCTCTTTCATGTAGCGACGGGTGTAGGCATCGGTGAGTGAATCATGGGTGGCGGCCCGCTCCAACTCCTCGCGCAGCCGCTCGGTGGCCAGCAGTACCTGGCTGATCCCAATCAGCACAATGGCAAATGCGAAAGCAGCCAGATAGGTGACGTTTTGAGCCGAAGCGTCCAGCGCGTTTTCTCCGGCAGGGTAAAGGCGGGCGGTAACAAATCGCATGATCTGCACGATTGCACCGCACAGCAACACGCCCAGGGCAATACGACCCGCCAGCGTGTTACCCGACTGCTTCCAAAGCAGAGCTGCATGGGCGAGGCAGACGGTGGCTACCACAGCGGTGCTGAGTTGCAGGCGAACACCGTAGTCTGGCTGCACATACGTAAACCAGATCGACGTGCTGGCTGCTGCAAGAATCAGCAACACCCAGGGAAAGTGGCGACGCGCCACCGTAAAAAACCGCTGCGTGCCGACCATGGCAATGTAGGGCCCAAAAAAAGTCAGCAAACTCGGCAGCGTGGTGGAAAGCGGTGTGGGAAGTTTGCCAATGGTCGAAAAAAGAGCGCCTGCAATAAAGCTCATCGCCAATGATGTTGCCCACAATTCAACGCCGCGAATACTGGGCGGGTAGCTGCGCTTGAGCAGGTACAGCACGACGGCCATGACCGCACCCAAAGCGCCCGAGATCAACATGATGGTTTTGGGATCCATGTCTCAGTTCATCCCTCTTCAATCGATCTCAACACGGTTGCGGCCATTGGCTTTGGCGCGGTACATGGCGGCATCGGCACGCGCCAGCAGAGTATCAACCGTGTCGTTAGGTTGTGAATTGATCGCGATGCCAATGCTCACTGTGCAGGCAGGTGCAGAGTCGCCAGACTTCGCGCCAGCAATCGCCCTTATCCGCTCGGCCACCAATTGCGCGTCTTGTAGCGAGGTCTCTGGCAACAGCGCTACAAATTCTTCACCGCCAAATCGCCCGAGCTGGTCCACCTGGCGCAGCAGCTTGTTGACGTTGTTGACAAAGCGGATCAGCACTTGGTCGCCCGCTTGATGCCCATGGCAGTCGTTGATCGCCTTGAAGTGATCCAAATCCATCACCAGCAAGGCCATCTGGCGCTGGTTGCGTTTGCAGCGCTGCAACTCCTGTTCAATGCTGTCGTTCATCGATCGGCGCGTGAGCGCGTTGGTGAGTGAATCACGCGTGGCCAGGAGCTCCAGCTCAGTGCGCAGCTTGTCAGTTGCCATCAGAATCATGCCGATCGAGATCAACAGAATCGAGAAGGCAAATCCCAGGTTAAAAATCAACTGAGGTAGCGAGGTGTCCAAATTATTGAGGGCGGGTGGGTACAAGTAGGTCGTCACAAACCGCATGATCTGGATGCCAGAAATGATCAACAGCACCGTAAAAACCAGTACTTTTGCGAACGAATTCAGGCGGTTTTTGAAGACGAGCCAAGCATGAAGGCCAAAAAGCAGCATCATCAGGAGGTTCGATATGCGAAGGCGAGTCACGTAGTTGGGGTCAACCACTGTGAACCATAGTGACCCTAGCCAGACCACTGCGACTAGCGCCATCCAGGGGCCAGGTTTGGGTTTGACACCAAAGAAAAGCTGGGAGCCGAAGTAGCACAGATACACCGCCGACCAGATCAGGATGTTTGCAAGGCCAATACCGATGATTGTCGGAAGCTGGAGCCGCGCTGCAGACAAAAAGCCCGCAAGGAACAGCATCGCCAGCGAGTAGCCCCATTCGCGCAAGCCTTTGATGGACGGAGGGTAGCTTCGCTTGAGGGACAGCAGGATCAAGGCCATCAGGCCACCCATGATGCCAGTTATCAAAAATACGGTTCGCGAGTCTATGAAGCTCATGGCAATTGAATGGGGAATGTCAACGCAGGCACGAAATGGCGTACCAACAGACGATTTCTTCTAAATTCATCAAATTTTATCGCAAAATATTTGTTTAGAGCTTGAATAATATAAATAGTTTGCTATACTATTAGTAGTATATTTGGCCGTTCTAGTCTGCCACCGTCTTAGGTCGAAAATCACAAAAAACACTCACCGCGCATTGCCAGCAAAGCGGCTTGCGCGAAATGCAAACGTACCGTCCATGCAAGATCATCCAGTGATGGGCATCGACCAAGTACTCGGCGGGGATGCGTTTAACCAGCTTGAGCTCGACCTCCAGCGGCGTTTTTCCGGGTGCCAAGCCGGTGCGGTTGCTCAGGCGGAAAATATGGGTGTCCACTGCCATTGCTGGCTCCCCGAAGGCGGAGTTTAAAATCACGTTGGCGGTTTTTCGGCCCACGCCCGGTAGCGCCTGTAGGGCTTCGCGGTCGCGGGGCACAACGCCTGCATGCTGGTCGATCAAGATCTGGCAGGTTTGCAGCAAGTGGCGCGCCTTGCTGTGGTACAGCCCAATCGTCTTGATGTAAGCTTCCACCGGCGCAAGACCCAGGGTCAGAATTTTTTGCGGCGTGTTGGCCACCACAAACAACCGGGCTGTCGCTTTGTTGACCGCCACATCCGTGGCTTGGGCCGAGAGCAGAACGGCGGCTAGCAATTCAAAAACACTGGCATATTTCAGCTCGGTTTCTGGGTGAGGGTTGGCTGCATGAAGGGTTGAAAAAAATGACTCAATCTGATCTTTTCTCATTGCTTGATTGTGCCAGTCAAGCTGAGTCTTTCGCGTGCGGTTAAAGTGACTTGGCTTAAACAAACAATGCCATGAAAAATCAAATCCCAACCCCTGACGCTTACCAAGATATGCGTGAGGCCTTGCGCGACCTTTGCAAGAGCTTTGACTCAGCGTACTGGCAGCAAGTCGATCACGCGCGCGGCTATCCAGAAGCCTTTGTCAACGCCCTAACGCAGGCCGGCTGGCTTGCCGCATTGATTCCCTCGCAGTACGGTGGCTCTGGTTTGGGCTTGGCAGAAGCTTCCGTCATCATGGAGGAGATCAACTTCTCGGGCGGCAACGCGGGTGCCTGCCATGGCCAGATGTACAACATGGGAACGCTCTTGCGCCACGGCTCGCCTGAACAGAAAAAACTCTATCTGCCAAAGATAGCCTCAGGGGAGCTACGTCTGCAATCCATGGCGGTGACCGAGCCGACCACCGGCACGGACACCACACAGCTGAAAACCACAGCCGTGCGACGCGGTGACCGATATGTCGTCAACGGGCAGAAGGTCTGGATATCGCGCATCCAGCATTCTGACTTGATGATTTTGCTGGCGCGCACCACGCCCTTGGCCCAGGTGAAGAAGAAGTCCGAAGGCATGTCGATTTTTATTGTCAACCTGAAGGAGGCCATGCCGGAGCACGGCGGGCGAGGCATGACGGTGCGGCCCATCGCCAATATGGTGAACCACGAAACCAATGAAGTTTTTTTTGACAATCTCGAGATCCCCGCAGATAACCTGATTGGCGAAGAAGGGCAGGGCTTCAAATACATCCTGGATGGCCTGAACGCCGAGCGAACACTGATCGCGGCCGAGTGCATCGGCGATGGCTATTGGTTTGTGGACAAGGCGCGCCGCTACGCCTCAGAGCGCGTGGTGTTCAATCGACCCATTGGGCAAAACCAGGGTGTTCAATTCCCGATTGCGGAGAGCTATATTGAGCTGGAAGCGGCCAACTTGATGCGCTTCAAAGCTTGTGCACTGTTTGATGCGCAGCAGCCTTGCGGAGCCGAAGCCAACATGGCCAAGTACCTGGCGGCAAAAGCTTCATGGGAGGCCGGCAACGTGTGCCTTCAAACGCATGGAGGCTTCGGCTTTGCCTGCGAATACGATGTGGAGCGCAAGTTCCGGGAAACGCGCCTCTACCAGGTGGCCCCGATCTCTACCAACCTGATTTATTCGTATGTGGCCGAGCATTTACTCGGACTGCCGCGTTCGTTTTGAGGGCTTGTCTCAAGCGCGCGTAACTCATCAGCAGTGAATCCTGCCTTCAGCCGTGCCGCGTGGTTAAACGGTGGGCGTAACCGAGGCGCTTTGTAAAGATCAGTCAATGCCGCGTAGTGGGTTGCAGGATCAAACCCGTCTCTCTCGCACAACCACCGATACCAGTGGTTGCCGATGGCCACGTGGCCAATTTCGTCTCGCAAGATGATGTCCAGGATCGCCACGGCACCCAGCGCATCTGGTGTGCCGACCTGACGCAGCTTGGCCTGAATTTGTGGCGTCGCATCCAATCCGCGCGCCTCCAGCGTGCGTGGCACCAGCGCCATGCGGGCGACGATGTCATGCGCGGTTTTGTCACACATCTCCCAAAGCCCATCGTGCGCTGCGAAGTCGCCGTAGTCCCAGCGGGGTGCGCCATCCGCTTGAGTCTCCATACCGCGCAGGTGCTCTCGAAGTAGCGTGAAGTGCTGCGCTTCTTCCTTCGCCACCAAGGCCCAGTCCTGATAGAACGCATCGGGCATGTCGTCAAAACGCCAAAGTACGTCCAAGGCCAGGTTGATCGCGTTGAACTCAATGTGCGCAATGGCGTGCATTGTGGCGGCCCGGCCCTCCAAAGTGGTGGGTGAGCGGCGGGGCACTTTGGCCGGGTGCGCCAATTCAGGGCGGTCTGGTTTGCCAGGAAGTTTGCCGGCAGTCACATTCGGGATTGACAGCGAAAAAATGTCTACCTCTCGCATCTCAAGAACCAAATTTACCTTCGCGGTGGGGTTTGCCTCGCATAGCGCCTGCAACGCCAGCTCACGCAGGTTCAGAGGTCGGTTCGGCGCGTTAGTCATGGTGGTATTGTCCGCCACGCTCCAGGAGTGGCCGCCTCCTACAATAAACACAATCAAAGCGAAAATGGAGTTGTTTGCGATGGCAGTTTATGAATTGGATGGTTTGAAGCCGAAGCTTGGAGCCGATGCCTGGGTTGCGGACAGTGCAGACGTACTCGGCAATGTCGAGTTGGGAGATGATGCCAATGTGTGGTTTGGTGCGGTGGTTCGTGGAGACAATGCCGAGCCCATCCGCATCGGCATGCGCTCCAACGTCCAGGATGGCTGCGTGCTGCACGCGGATCCTGGCAAGCCACTCATTGTTGGAGACGATGTCACCATCGGTCATAAGGTCATGCTGCACGGCTGCACGATTGGCGACGGCTCGTTGATTGGCATTGGCGCTATCGTGCTCAACGGCGCGAAGATTGGCAAAGGCTGTTTGGTTGGAGCAGGGTCTTTGGTGACGGAGGGCAAAGAATTCCCCGACGGCTCGATGATCATGGGCAGCCCAGCCAAAGTGGTGCGTGCACTCAGCCCTGAGCAATCGCAGGGCCTCCTGGGTGCTGCAGCGCACTACGTGGCTAACGCCAAGCGATTCAAGCTGGGTTTGAAGAAAATTGCCTGATCGGGCAGAGCACGTGTCTGAACTCCATAAATTCCTGTTTGAGAAAATTCGCGTGCGCGGCGCCATTGCTCGGCTTGACGATGCGTGGGTGGAAATTTTGCGCCGCCGCGCCTCGAATACCAGCACGGGTGCGTACCCGCCGCCTGTGCAGGAGTTGCTGGGCGAGATGGTTGCAGCAGGTGTGCTGATGCAATCAGGCATCAAGTTTGATGGTGCCTTGATCCTTCAAATCCAGGGCGATGGCCCTGTCAAATTGGCGGTGGCCGAAGTGCAGGCCGACTTGAGTTTGCGTGCCACAGCCACGTTCCCGCAGGTACTGCCCGACGGCATCAAGTTCAGCGAGATGGTCAATGTCAATAATCTGGGCAAGTGTGCGATCACGCTCGATCCCAAGACGCGGTTTCCAGGGCAACAGGCTTACCAGGGCATTGTTGCCTTGTTTGGCGATAAAAAAGAAAAGCTGGAGCGAGTGAGCGACGTGTTGTCGCACTACATGCTGCAAAGTGAACAGTTGCAGACGACGTTGGTGTTGGCCGCAGATGACAAAGTGGCAGCGGGCCTGCTCATACAGAGCCTTCCAGAGGCCAAAAATCAATCAGACGACTACAACCGGATTGCTATATTGGCCTCAAGCCTCAAGCGTGAGGAATTGTTGGGCCTGGATGTCGACACGTTGTTGAGGCGGCTTTTCTGGGAAGAAGACCTGATTCGGTTTGCACCGGAAGCGAGCCAAGCAGCCCCCCGTTTTGCATGTTCTTGCAGCCGCGAGCGTGTGAGCCGAATGATCTTCAGCCTGGGCGCGCCAGAGGCTGAAAGCATCCTGGCGGAACGTGGCAATATCGAAGTGGGCTGTGATTTTTGCGGCCAACAGTATCAGTTTGACGCGGTGGACGCCGCGCAGGTTTTTGTGCAGCCAGGTCAAATTGTTGCGGGTAGCGCCAACCCGCAATAGTTGCTTAGCGCAACAGCTCGCTAAAGAGTTGGTGTTCGCATGATGAATCGCTGCACTTGTCGCAGTTCCATTGCCATTTAAGGTGAACAGTAGGTGCTTCGCTGCTTATCCTGCCAGTAGCGGTATCAATTGCTCTCTGAGCATTGGCGACCCGAACATCGGTCAAACCATAAACGACCTGAAAGTTGATTCCTGCAGCTGTCAGCGCCTCACGCAAAAGGCTGTCTTCAGATTCGCGCTGCGTGGCAGCGCAAAGGCTAGGCGCAGTGTTGTTTTGAGACCAATCCAGGCCACAGACGAACGTTAAAGCAATGTCGGGCGAATCAAGGGCCGGTGATACCGCAATGCGCACCGGGTAGCCGCCTCGCTTGTCGAGTAGGCGTGCCAGTTCCGCAGCCAGAACTTCTTTGCCTGTGCCGTCAGCGCCGTGAATGGCAATGTTCATAAGGCCGGGAATTCAACGCGAAAACGTCACTTCGAGATGTGCACGTAAATCTCATTGGGCTTGACCATGCCTAACTCCTGCCGGGCTTTTTCTTCAACCAATTCCAGCCCGTCCTTCAGATCGCGCACTTCGGCGGCTAGCAGATCGTTGGCCAGTTCGGCCTGGTTGTTTTTGCGCTGCTGCTCATCGACCTGCTGCGTCATCGCTGCCACGCTTTGCACGCTCCCACGTCCCGTCCACAACTGCGCATGAAGGATCACGAGCAGTGCGATCAAGCCGGCGGGAACGAGGCGCGCGCCCATCTAAACATTACTTCAAGTTATAGAACGCCGACCGGCCTGGGTAGCTGGCGATGTCACCTAAATCTTCTTCAATACGTAAGAGTTGGTTGTACTTGGCCATGCGGTCAGAGCGGCTCAATGAGCCCGTTTTGATCTGGCCGGCATTGGTGCCGACGGCAATATCTGCGATGGTTGAGTCCTCAGTCTCGCCCGAGCGATGGCTGATAACGGCGGTGTAGCCCGCGCGTTTGGCCATCTCAATAGCGGCGAAGGTCTCAGACAATGTGCCGATCTGGTTGATCTTGATCAGGATCGAATTGGCAATGCCCTTGTCGATCCCTTCTTTCAGAATCTTGGTGTTGGTGACGAACAGATCATCCCCCACGATTTGCACTTTTTTGCCCAAGCGATCCGTCAGCAGCTTCCAGCCATCCCAGTCGCCTTCGCTCATGCCGTCTTCAATGCTGATGATGGGGTACTTATCCACCCATGTCGCCATCACGTTGATCCACTCTTCGCTGGAAAGCGTCAAGCCTTCGGCCTCCAGGTGGTATTTGCCATCTTTGTAAAACTCGCTGGCCGCGCAGTCCAGCCCGAGTGCAATCTGCTCGCCTGCGACGTAGCCCGCTGCAGCAATAGCTTCCAAAATCATTTGAATCGCGGCTTCGTGATTTGGCACATTGGGTGCAAAACCGCCTTCGTCGCCCACGGCCACGCTCATGCCTTTGTCGTGCAGGATTTTCTTCAGTGCGTGAAAAACTTCAGCCCCGTAACGCAGTGCTTCCCGAAAGCTTGGCGCGCCAATGGGGATGATCATCAGCTCTTGCAAGTCCAGGTTGTTGTTGGCGTGCGCACCACCATTCACGACGTTCATCATGGGCACTGGCATTTGCATGCGACCCATGCCGCCCAAGTAGCGGTACAGCGGCAAGCCAGATTCTTCCGCCGCAGCGCGCGCCACGGCCATCGAAACGGCCAGCATCGCGTTCGCACCCAGGCGAGACTTGTTCTCGGTGCCGTCCAGGTCAATCAAGGTCTTGTCCAAAAACGCCTGCTCGGAGGCATCCAGCCCCAGCACGGCTTCGGAGATTTCGGTGTTGATGAACTCCACCGCTTTCAGAACGCCCTTGCCCAGGTAGCGAGACTTGTCGCCATCGCGCAGCTCAATCGCCTCGCGCGAGCCGGTAGACGCGCCCGACGGCACGGCCGCACGGCCCATGGTGCCGCTCTCCAGCAGCACGTCACATTCAACGGTGGGGTTGCCGCGCGAATCCAGAATTTCGCGGCCAACGATGTCAACAATTGCACTCATTTAGGTCTTTCTCAAGTCAAAAAAACACAGTTAAATTACACGCCTTCAACCAGCACCATATTGAAGTGCTGAGTTGCGCCGACACGTTTTTCTCGCACAGCTTGGTACTGCGCGCTGTCGTAAAAGGTCTTGGCCGCTTCGTAGCTGGGGAAGCGCAGAACCGTCAAGCGCGGGGGCGTCCATTCGCCTTCCAGCGTTTCGTTACGGCCACCGCGCGCCAGATATTCACCACCTGCCGCGGCGACGGCAGCAGGTGCCAATGAGGCGTACTGTTTGAACTGCTCAGGGTCAGAGATCAGAGAGTCAACGAGGATGTAGGCAGAGGGCATAGTGGTCTCCAGGGTATTCAGTTGAAATCGTTTTCGAGAAAACCATTTTTCTTGGTGACTCGGTCTAGCGCCATCAAAGTCTCAAGCAGCGCTTTCATATGCTTCAATGGCACGGCGTTGGGGCCGTCGCTTAAGGCCACGGCTGGGTTTGGGTGTGTTTCCATGAACAGACCGGCCACACCCACGGCGACAGCCGCGCGCGCCAACACGGGCACCATCTCGCGTTGCCCGCCGCTGCTCGTGCCCTGTCCACCGGGCAACTGAACGGAATGCGTGGCATCAAACACCACGGGTGCATTCGTGTCGCGCATGATGGCCAAAGAGCGCATATCGCTCACTAAATTGTTGTAGCCGAAGCTGGCGCCGCGCTCGCAGGCCATGAAGTTGTCTTCAGGCAAGCCTTTTTCACGCGCGGCAGCCCGAGCCTTGTCGATGACGTTCTTCATGTCGCCCGGCGCGAGGAACTGACCCTTCTTGATATTGACGGGCAAGCCGCTTTGCGCCACGGCGGTAACAAAGTCTGTTTGGCGGCACAGGAACGCGGGGGTTTGCAGCACGTCCACCACGCGACTGACTTGCGCGATCTGGTTTTCAGAATGGATGTCAGTTAGCACGGGCACATTGAGCTCACGTTTGACCTTGGCCAGAATCTCCAACCCCTTGTCGATGCCAGGCCCCCGAAAGGTGCTGCCGCTGGAGCGGTTGGCTTTGTCGAAACTGCTCTTGAAGATGAAATTGATGCCCAGCGAAGACGTGATCTCTTTAAGCGTGCCTGCCGTGTCCATCTGCAATTGCTCAGATTCGATCACGCAGGGGCCCGCGATCAGGAAAAACGGCTTATCCAGGCCGATGTCGAAGTTGCAGAGCTTCACGCCACAGCCTTCAAATTCTTCCCTGCCACCTGGTGATCCAGCGCTGCCTTGATGAAAGCATTGAACAGGGGGTGGCCGTTCCACGGGGTTGATTTGAATTCAGGGTGAAATTGCACGCCTACAAACCAAGGGTGTACCGTTTGTGGCAGCTCAATCATCTCTGTGAGCTGCTCGCGCTGCGTGAGTGCTGAGATCACCAAGCCGGCCTTGCGCAGCGTATCCAGGTAATGCACGTTGGCCTCGTAGCGATGGCGATGTCGCTCGGTCACCACATCGCCATAAATCTCGTGCGCCAGCGTGTTTTGGGAGACGTCAGAGCTTTGCGCACCCAGGCGCATGGTGCCGCCCAAGTCAGAGTTTTTGTCACGGGTCTTGATACTGCCGTCGGCATCTTTCCACTCGGTGATGAGGGCGATGACGGGGTTTGGGTTGTCCGGCTCAAACTCGGTGCTATTGGCATCTTTCAGCCCCGCCACGTGCCGCGCAAACTCGATGGTGGCAACTTGCATCCCCAAGCAAATGCCCAGGTAAGGCACTTTGTTTTCGCGGGCGAAACGCGCAGCGCAAATTTTGCCCTCAATACCGCGCTTGCCAAAGCCGCCCGGAACCAGCACCGCATCAAATTTGGCCAACTGTGAGACGTTGCCCGGCAGCAGGCTTTCAGAGTCGATGTAGTCGATCTTGACACGCACATGGTTCTTCATACCCGCGTGGCGCAAAGCTTCGTTCAGCGATTTGTAGCTGTCAGACAGGTCAACATACTTGCCGACCATGGCAATGTTGATATCGCCTTGGGGGTGCTCGGTCTCGTACACCAAGTCGTCCCAGCGCTTCAAATTGGCGGGTGGCGTATTCAGGCGCAGCTTGTCGCAGATCAGGCCGTCCAGCCCCTGTTCGTGCAGCATGCGTGGCACTTTGTAGATGGTGTCCACGTCCCACATGGAGATCACGCCCCATTCAGCCACGTTGGAGAAGAGCGAAATCTTGTCGCGCTCTTCTTTGGGAATGGGTCGATCCGCGCGGCAAATCAGCGCGTCCGCCTGAATGCCGATTTCGCGCAACTGCTTGGCGGTGTGCTGGGTCGGTTTCGTTTTGAGTTCACCGGCAGCGGCAATCCACGGGACATAGCTCAAATGCACGAAAGCGCTGTTGTTCGGCCCCAGCTTCAGGCTCATCTGGCGCACCGCTTCCAGGAAGGGCAGCGATTCAATGTCACCCACGGTGCCGCCGATTTCGACGATAGCGACGTCCACCGCCTCAGCCGTGCCGAACGATGCGCCGCGTTTGACAAATTCCTGAATCTCGTTGGTGACGTGCGGAATCACCTGAACGGTTTTGCCCAGATAGTCGCCACGGCGTTCTTTATCGAGCACACTTTTGTAGATTTGCCCGGTCGTGAAGTTGTTGACCCGTTTCATGCGGGTTTCGACAAAGCGCTCGTAGTGGCCCAGGTCAAGATCGGTTTCTGCGCCGTCATCGGTTACGAAGACTTCGCCGTGCTGTAGCGGCGACATGGTGCCCGGATCAACATTCAGATACGGGTCGAGCTTGATCAAAGTGACTTTGAGGCCCCGCGATTCCAAAATCGCTGCGAGGGAGGCTGAGGCGATTCCCTTGCCCAGGGAAGACACCACACCGCCGGTGACGAAGACAAATTTGGTCATGTCAGAGTGAGTGTTTTACGCTCAATGGGGTGGAAATTATGATTATACGAGTGGCCGGGGCTCCCAATCGAAAGAGGCATGCACCTTCGCTTGCATTGAGCACTGATTACACTTGCTGCATGAACGATCTCGCCGGAAAACACATCGTATTGGGCCTCACCGGCGGCATCGCCTGCTACAAGGCGGCCGAGCTTTGCCGGTCGCTCATCAAAGAGGGCGCCACGGTGCAAGTTGTGATGACCGAGGCGGCGGAGCAATTCATCACCGCAGTGACGATGCAGGCGCTCTCCAACCGTCCCGTCTACACCTCGCAGTGGGACGCGCGCATGCCTAACAACATGCCGCACATCAACCTCAGCCGAGAAGCGCACGCGATTCTGATAGCCCCATGCAGCGCCGACTTCATGGCCGAGCTTGTGCAAGGCCGCGCAGACGACCTGCTGAGCCTGATGTGCCTGGCTCGCCCCATCGATTCGGTGCCGCTTTTGGTTGCCCCCGCGATGAATCGCGAAATGTGGGCGCACCCCGCCACCCAGCGCAACATGGCGCAATTGGCAGAAGATGGCACCACGATCTTGGGCGTGGGCACGGGCGACCAAGCCTGCGGCGAAACGGGCGATGGCCGCATGCTGGAGCCTCTCGAATTGCTTGAAGACGTGATCGCGTTCTTTCAGCCGAAATCGCTGGTGGGTCATCACGTTTTGGTCACCGCTGGCCCTACGTTTGAGGCGATAGACCCAGTGCGCGGCATCACCAATTTGAGCAGCGGCAAGATGGGCTTTGCCATCGCCCGCGCGGCGCACGAGGCGGGGGCCGAGGTCACGCTCGTTGCAGGCCCGGTACACCTGCCCACGCCACGCGGCGTGGCGCGCATCAACGTCACATCGGCGCAAGCTTTGTATGACGTGGCGGTGATGGAGTCGGCCCGCGCCAGCGTTTTCGTCGCGACGGCTGCGGTGGCAGACTGGCGGCCCGCGAATGCGTCCGATCACAAAATCAAAAAAGATGGCTCCGGCGTAGTGCCGAGCTTGCAGTTCGTCGAGAACCCCGACATCTTGGCGACGATTGCGCAGTCACCCCGCGCCAAAAGCGGCGAGCTGTACTGCGTGGGCTTCGCCGCCGAAAGCCACGACCTGCTTGCCAACGCCCAGGCCAAGCGCCTGCGCAAGGGCGTGCCGCTCTTGGTCGGCAACATCGGCCCCGCGACCTTTGGCAAAGACGACAACGTGCTGCTGCTGGTCGATGCCAACGGCGCAGAAGAATTACCTCGCGCGTCCAAGCTGGCTTTGGCGCGTCAGCTCATCGCAAAAATCGCAAAAAACACCAGCACCGAAGCTTGACGTTTGACGTTCCGGCCACCCCTGACTACCTATGAAAATCGACGTCAAAATCCTCGACCCGCGCCTTTCTGGCAATCTGCCCGAGTACGCCACCCCCGGCAGCGCCGGCCTGGACCTGCGTGCCTGCCTGTTGGAGCCCATGACCCTACAACCCAACGCCTGGCAGCTGGTGCCCACCGGCATCGCCATTTATCTGGCTGACCCCGGCTTTGCCGCACTGATCCTGCCGCGCTCGGGCCTGGGCCACAAACACGGCATCGTGCTGGGCAACCTGGTCGGCTTGATCGACAGCGACTATCAAGGCCAATTGATGGTCAGCGCGTGGAACCGCAGTAGTACAGCGTTCATGATTGAACCGATGGAGCGCATCGCCCAACTGGTTATCGTGCCAGTGGTGCAGGCGCAGTTCAATGTGGTCAGTGAGTTCCCGGCTTCTCAGCGCGGCGAGGGTGGGTATGGGTCGACTGGCAAGGTGTAGGTTGATATTAATATAGTAGCAAATAATCCAATTAATC
>JANOTO010000388.1:0-4090 GCA_031416395.1 Rhodoferax sp.
GTCTAAATGCAGTCTGGCTTGGGCAGCACTTAACGGAGTCTTGGATTCTGCCCGCGATTTGGATTGACAGAAATATTCGATTCGTTTTTTTTGCATCGGATGTGACTTTGTGAACACAATTGACTGGATCGATGCGGGCTGCCAGCCAGTTAGCCCCAAGCGGCCCCAGGTCGGCTCAGCTGCGCCCGAACCGCCAAGCCGTTCAAGCCTGCGTTGTTGACGACGTGATGCAGATGACTTGATTACTATAATTAGTATAGCTGCTTATGTAATACATCCGAGAGCCAAGGCACTTTTCGTTCATATTTAGTGAATTTTTGACCTCTGAATGAATAAAATTAACTCCCAGGTTAATTTTATCCAAAATCAGCAAATTCTCGCCCTCTATACTGACTCGCAATGACGTTCAGGCAGCCGCTGTTGTGGCAACTTCTCAAAACCTATTCGTGGGCCGAACTGCGCCATCACCCGTGGCGCAATGCCGCTGCGGTACTGGCCGTCACACTGGGTGTGGCGTTGGCGTTTGCGGTGCATTTGATCAATGCCTCAGCGCTGGATGAGTTCTCGCAGGCGGTGCGCTCGGTCAATGGCGAGCCCGATGTATCGCTGCGCGCGGCGCAGGGCAATTTTGACGAGGGTGTGTACGCGCGCGTGAACCCGCTGCCGCAGGTGGCCCATGCCTCACCGGTGCTGGAGATCAACACCTATGTGGTGAACGCCACGGCTAACAGCCGCTCTGCTGTTCGGGTGATCGGTATCGATGCGCTGGTGGTAGCTCCGCTTGCCCCGGACTTGATGCCCCAGCCAGACCGCGCGCCCGCCGAGCCAGGCATTGCTGATCGAAATACGGATCGATTTGCCATCTTCGCGCCAAAGGCGGGCTTTCTCAATGCCGCCGCCAAAGCCCTTGCGGACCCGGCGCAGTCTGACATCCGCGTGCAGTCCGGCATGACGCTGCAAACCATCAAGGTCGCAGGTCGCGTTAACGCCACTGGTGCGCCGTTGGTAGTGATGGATTTGGGTGCGGCGCAAGACTTGTTCGACCAAGGCGGCAAGCTATCGCGCATTGACATTAAGCTCAAAGCGGGCACTGATCGAGATGCCTTTATCAGCTCCCTGTCCGCCACGCCCGGCTGGCCCGCCGACGTGATGGCGGTAGCACCGGGCGACTCGGCTGCGCGCATCAGCAATTTATCGCGCGCGTACCGCGTCAACCTCACGGTGCTGGCGTTGGTGGCACTGTTTACCGGCGCGTTTTTGGTGTTCTCAGTGCTGTCATTGAGTGTGGCCAAACGCGCGCAGCAGTTTGCGCTGCTCGGCGTGCTGGGCTTGACCGGGCGTGAGCGGCTGCGCCTGGTGCTGCTGGAGTCGGGTGTGCTGGGCCTGATCGGCAGCGTGATGGGCATCGCCTTGGGTACAGCGTTGGCGGCTTTGAGTTTGCGAATTCTGGGCGGAGATTTGGGCGGTGGCTATTTTTCTAATGTGGCACCTGCCTTGCGCTGGAGCACCGGTGCTGCATTGATTTACGGCGCATTGGGATTGGCCGCCGCGCTGGTCGGCGGCTGGTGGCCTGCGCGCCAGGCGCAGCGGCTGCCACCTGCGCAAACGCTGAAGGGCTTGGGGCAAACGGCCCGCACCGGCAATGGCCACTGGTTGAGTTTGGGGTTGATCGCTTTGGGCGTCGTGCTGGCTCGTGCACCGGCGGTGTTTGAGATTCCGCTGGCGGCGTATGTGTCGGTTGGCTTGTTGCTAATCGGCGGCATCACCGCCCTGCCTTGGTTGATAGCGTTACTGCTGGATCGTGCCAAGCCTTTGGTCACTAAAAGCTTGCTGCCACTCCTGGCGTTGGAGCGCGCCCGGCGCGTGCGTGAGAGCGCCAGCGTGGCGGTCAGCGGCGTAGTGGCATCGCTCAGCCTGGCGGTGGCGTTGACGGTGATGGTGGCCAGCTTTCGCGACTCGGTCACCCAATGGCTCAATGTTGTACTGCCCGCTGACTTGTACGTACGCACCGCCAGCTCGCGCAGCGCGGGCGATACAGTCTTCTTCACGCCCGAATTTGTGCAGGCCGCCGCTAAAGTGCCCGGCATCAAGCGCGTCAGCACACAGCGCACACGCCAGTTGCAGTTGAACCCCACCCGGCCTGCCATCACGTTGATCGCGCGTCCACTTGCGGACCCGGCGCGCAACCTGCCGCTCGTCGGCGAGGTGCGCAGCGCTCCGAGCGGCTCGGTCGCAGTGTTTGTCAGCGAAGCGGTGGTGGATTTGTACGGCGTACGTGCGGGCGACTCGTTTGCGGCATTGTCCGATGCTCTGGCTCTTGCTAAACAAGCACAGCATGCACCTTTTTTTGTAGCAGGCGTATTGCGTGACTACGCAGGCCAGGCCGGCTCCATCACGATTCATCAAGACGATTACCAGCGCCTCACGAGTGACTCGCGCATCAACGACATGGCGCTGTGGCTCGATGAAGGCGCTGACACAGCCGCCGTGCAGCAGGCACTGCGGGATGTCGCCGGTGCCGCATCAGGTGGTCAAGCAGGTGGTCTGCTCGAGTTTTCCTCCAGCCAAGTCATCCGCGCGCAATCGCTGCGGATATTTGACCGCAGTTTCGCCATCACCTACTGGCTGCAGGCAGTGGCGATTGGCATTGGACTGTTTGGCGTGGCGGCCAGCTTCAGCGCACAGGTGTTGGCGCGGCGCAAGGAATTTGGCCTGTTGGTACACCTTGGCCTCACGCGCAGGCAGATTCTCGGCGTGGTGGCGGGCGAAGGCTTGGCCTGGACAGCGATTGGCGCACTGGCCGGGCTGGCACTGGGCCTGGCGGTATCCGTCATCCTGGTTCACGTGGTGAACCCGCAGAGCTTTCACTGGACGATGGACATGGCCGTGCCCTGGCCGCGTCTTGTGTTGCTGTGCCTGGCGGTCGTCGTCGCGGGTACGGCGACCGCGTGGGCCAGCGCACGCGCGGCGGCGGGGCGGGATGCGGTGCTGGCTGTGAAGGAAGATTGGTAGGCTCGGCTACTTTGCGGCGGGTGCTGCGTCAATGAAGGCCATCACATCATCCAGCGTCGGCGCAAGAAAACGCAGCGGGCGCGCCAAGGATGCGACCAGCGTCATGTGGCTCACACCGTCGTACAACTTGAGCGTGACGGGTACGCCTGCCGCTTGCAGCTTGGCCGCCAGGGCCACCGTGTTGCGCTGCGGATCAATCAGGCTGTCCTTTACCGCCGCGCCCAAAAAGGTTCTCGGTGCAGCGCCGCTTGCAAACTCAACCGGCTGGGTATTGGGCGGATAGTTGGGGTGAAAGAACACCGGCTGCGCGTCGGGGTTGGTCATCGGCAAGAATTCGTACGCGCCCGCCAGTCCGATAAAGCCCGCCAGCTGGGACGGCTTGAGGCCGATGTCGCCGAGCCATCTTGAGTCCAGTGCAAGCATTGCAGCGTTGTAGCCGCCCGCGCTGTGCCCCATGACAAACACGCGCTTCGGATCACCGCCAAGAACTGCCGATTGCTTCAATGCGTAGCCCAAGGCCAGGGCCGAGTCCTTCAAAAAATCCGGATAGCGCACTTCCGGATACAGGCGATAGTCCGCCACCAAGGTCAACACGCCGCGTGATGCCAGCGCCTCGCCCGCAAACTTGTAGTCCGCCTTCTCGCCCCGGTTCCACGAGCCGCCGTAAAAGAAAACCACGATCGGCCAGCCCGCTGCCGCAGCCGCGCTGCTGGGGCGGTAAATGTCCAGCCGCTGGCGCACCAGCGGGCCGTAAGCCACATCCGCGCTGATCGTGTAGCGGCCGCTGGGGATGACGGCGTTGAGCGTGCCCAGGGGCGAACAGGCAACCAGTGACACGAGAGCGGCGAACGCAATGGCGAGGGCGCGCACGAGGGTGGAGGGGCGAAAAGTCATGATCCATGTTAAATCAAGCCACAATAAAGCCATGGCTGCCACAACATCCCTCGTCACCCCTCCAACCGACTCCTGGCTCAACACCGCCATTACCCGCATCGAAGCCGACTTCCAGCGCAGTGCCGACACGCACCTCATCGCCCTGCCCTTGCCCCAGTTTGCGGCGCAGGGCATTGACCTGTAT
>JANOTO010000389.1:0-5312 GCA_031416395.1 Rhodoferax sp.
GCGCTTGATCTCGGGTGAGAACGTGGCGGAGAACAGCAACGTGGTGCGCTGCTTGGGCAGGTAGCTCAAAATGCGTTGCAGGTCGGGCAGAAAGCCGATGTCCAGCATGCGATCGGCTTCGTCCAGCACCACGTACTCGACTTGGTTCAGCACCGCAGACTTGGCTTCGATGTGATCCAACAGACGGCCTGGCGTGGCCACCAGCACTTCAACACCGGCTTTGAGTTCCAGCGTTTGCGGCTTCATGTCCATGCCGCCAAAGACGACGGCGGTGCGCAGATTCGTGTACTTGGCGTAGGCTTTCACGGCCTTGGCCACCTGGTCGGCCAGCTCGCGAGTGGGCAGCAGCACCAGCGCACGCACCGGGTGGCGCGCAGGCGACGTGGATGAGTTTTCATGCTTCAACATGCGCTGCAACAGCGGCAGAGAGAAAGCGGCGGTTTTGCCGGTGCCCGTCTGCGCGGCACCCATCACGTCGCGGCCTTGCAGCACGACGGGGATGGCCTGGGCCTGAATCGGGGTCATCGAGGCATAACCCAACTCGGCCACAGCACGGGCCAAGGGCTCGGCCAGTTGCAATTGAGAGAACGAATCGAGGCGGGCAGCCTCGGCCAGCGCGGCGGCAGCGATATGCCCAGCAGAGACTGAGGCAGCAGCAGTGCTGCTGGCGTGGTCTGAGTCCGTTCCTGCGTCGGAGATTTGAGTTGAACTGAGTTCTGGCGCGGTTTGAATCATTAAGGCATCTAGGGATAAAGGGGGAACTGGGTCGCAAGACCGAAAGTTCGGGTGCCCCTGATCCAGACGGAATCCGCTCTAGGGCAAACCTTCATTATCCGCTATGTCGGCCAAAAGCGCTAAATCTGCCGCGCCGAGAAGGTGTCGCAGCCTTTCACGCTGCCATTTTGCAAGCCGTTGTTGAACCAGCGTGCCCGCTGCGCACTGGTACCATGGGTGAAGCTTTCGGGCACCACACGTCCGCTACCGCCTTTTTGCAGGGCATCGTCGCCGATCTTGGCGGCTGCGTTCATGGCTTCTTCGACATCGCCATTTTCCAGAATTTGGCGTGACTTCTGCGCGTGGTGCGCCCACACACCCGCAAAGCAATCCGCCTGCAATTCCAGGCGCACGCTCAGAGCGTTGAACTCAACCTGGCTCACCTTACCGCGCATCTGATCCATCTTGGTGCTGATGCCCAGCAGGTTTTGCACGTGATGGCCGACCTCGTGCGCGATCACATACGCTTGCGCGAAATCGCCCGGCGCGCCGAGTTTCTCCTTGAGCGTTTGGTAGAAGCCCAGGTCGATGTACACCTTTTGGTCGCCAGGGCAATAAAAAGGCCCCATCGCTGCCTCGCCCGCGCCGCAGGCGGTCTGCGTGGCTCCACGGAAGAGCACCAGCTTCGGCTCTTTGTAAGTGGCGCCGCCTTTGGTGAAGACATCTTTCCAGACATCTTCGGTGTCTGCCAGCACGGTGCCGACAAACTTCGCCATGCGGTCATCCGCAGGTGGCCGTTGCGCGGGGCCTTGGGCAACTTGCGCCTCGGGGGCACCACCTCCGCTCAAGATGTTGAGCACCGTCATCGGGTTGATGCCAAAGAAGAACGATGCCGCCAGCGCAATGGCAATCGTGCCAATGCCAATGCCCCGCCCACCAATACCGCCGCCACCGCTGCTACCACTGGAGCGGCGGTCTTCCACGTTGTCTGATTCGCGATTGCCTTCCCATTTCATGACGGATCTCCTTGAATAGGCTAAATTATCCGCATGGTACATCGCCCGCCCACCGTTCTATTGACTGGTTTCGACGCATTTGGGGGTGAGCTCATCAACCCCAGCTGGCTGGCTGTGAAGGCGCTGCATGGGCGGCAAGTCGCCGGGCACCGCGTCATCGCCGCCCAACTTCCCACCGTGTTTGATGAGTCACTCCAGGTCTTGGGCGCGCTGCTGGTAAAGCATCGGCCAATGCTCACGATTTGCGTAGGGCAAGCGGGTGGGCGAGGTGCCATCTCGCTGGAGCGCGTCGCCATCAATATCAACGATGCCCGTATTGCCGACAACGCCCAATCCCAGCCTATCGACACAGCCGTCGTCGTAGATGGGCCGGCAGCCTACTTCACCAGCCTGCCGATCAAGGCGATGCTCGTCGCGTTACAGCGAGAAGGCGTGGCCGCTGAAGTCTCACAAACGGCGGGTACCTTTGTTTGTAACCATGTGTTTTACGGGCTGATGCACTTTTTAGCGACTGAGCGAGGTTTTAAAAACAAGCGGGGCGGCTTCATTCACGTGCCTTTTTCGCCGGAGCAGGGGTTACCGTGCATGCCACTGGCCGACATTACGCGTGGCCTGCAAGTCGCGGTGCGCACGGCACTGGCAACCTCGTCTGACATTCGCATCGGTGCGGGCGCTGTGCAATGAGCGCAGCGCGATTTTTGTCGCCCACGTCACTCAGGGCTATGCCCAAGGCTGAGCTGCACTGCCACTTGCTGGGTACTGTGCGGCGCAACACGTTCACCCAGCTAGCACGCCGTGCCAACAGCTCACTCAGCGATGTGGACATTGAGTCGTTCTACACGCGCGGCGAGAAACCGGTGGGCGTGCTGCGCGTATTACGCGCGCTGGATGCCGAGCTGCTGAAATCACCCGACGATCTGCACCGCATCAGCTACGAGTATCTGCAAGATGCGGCAGCCCATCATGTGCGTTACGCCGAGTTTTTCTGGAACCCAACCGGCACTGTAGTGACGTCGGGCATCCCCTACGCGAGTGCGCAGGCCGCCATCGTGCAAGCGATTGCCGACGCGCAAACCGATTGCGGCATCATCGCGCGGCTGGTGCCCGCCATTGACCGTGAAGCCACACCCGCCCAGGCGCTCGAAATGGTGCAATGGGTGATTGAAAACCGCCATCCGCACGTGGTGGGCATTGGCATCGATTACCGCGAGGTAGATCGCCCGCCCGAGCTGTTTGCGCGGGCGTACACCGCCGCGCGACAGGCAGGCCTGCGCACGACGGCCCACGCGGGCGAGTTTGGTATGCCGTGGACCAACGTTCGCACGGCAGTTGATGTGCTCAAAGTTGATCGCATTGACCATGGCTACACCATCATCGAAAACCCGGCATTTGCGCAGGAGTGCACCGAGCGCGGCATCGTCTTCACCGTGGTGCCCACCAACTCCTACTACCTGCGAACGCTGGCCCCCGAGCGTTGGGCGCTGGATCACCCCATCCGCCAAATGCCTAAACTCGGGCTGCGCATTCATCCGAATACGGACGACCCCACCCTGCACCATGTGACGCCCACAGAAGCGTGGGCCAGCATGCAGCGCGACTTTGGTTTTGATGCGGAGGATTTGCGCGGCTTCATGCTCAACGGCCTGGACGCTGCCTGGATCGACGACAGCACGCGGCGCCAGTGGAAAATCGAGTGGTGCCAAGACTTTGACGAACTGCGCGTTGCCGATTCATCTTCACAAGGAAACTAAGCATGTTAAAAATGATTGCAATGTCGCTCAGCACTTTGGCAAGCCTCGCTGTGGCACCCACCGCCCTCGCACAAGCCGCCTGGCCTACAGCGAAACCCGTCAGCATCATCGTGCCCTTCAGCGCTGGAGGTAGCCTGGACACCACGACGCGCCTGGTCGCGCAGAGCCTCTCGGTTCGACTGGGGCAAAGCGTGGTGGTCGACAACGCCACAGGCGCAGGTGGCGTGGTGGGAATCAGCAAAGCCATCGCTGCGGCGCCCGATGGCTACAGCCTGATCATGGCGGGGGATTCGCCCTTCGCATCACCCGTCGTGGCGGGCAAGTCCCCGTACCGATTTGACGTGCTCAACGAACTGGTGCCGGTGGTGCTGGTCAACACCGCACCGATGATCCTGGTCGCCCACCCGTCCGTGCCCGCCAACAATTTGACCGAGCTTTTGGCCTATGCCAAAAAGAACCCTGGCAAGCTCAACTACGCCAGCTCGGGCATTGGCACCATACCGCATCTTGCCACTGAAATGATCAAGGCGCGCGCGGGTGTGCACATGGTGCACATCCCCTACCGAGGTGCAGCGCAAATCGCCAATGACGTGGCGGGCAAGCAGGTGGACTTGGCGTTAATGATCAGCGCCTCGGCTCTTCCGCATATTCAGTCCAAAGTCATCAAGGCGCTGGCCGTCACGGGTGATGCGCGGCTGGCCAGCTTGCCCGACGTGCCCACCGTGGCTGAAGCGACCGGCTTTAAGGGTTTCAATGTGGTGAGTTGGGCCGGGCTGTACGCACCCGCCAAAACCCCGCCTGCAGTGGTGCAAAGACTGGCTCAAGAAGTCACTGAGGTGCTCAAGACGGACGCGGTACGCAACAAATTGCTTGACCAAGCGATTGTGCCGCGCGGGGGCACACCTGACGCATTCACGGGCTTCATCCAGCAAGACCGGGCACAATTCACCGAAGTGCTGAAGACCGTCTCACTGAATCCTTGATGACGGGTGTTTCCTAATTAACGCAGCCGATCCAGCGCCCGCTCGGCATCGCGCTGACGGTCTCGCGCACGGCGAATTTCAAAATCGAGATCGCGCAGCGCCTCGCGTGCGCGTCGGCGGTCTTCGTCGTTGGGGGCGGCACGCAGGCGATCCTCCGCGCCATTGATGTTGCCCTCCAGGTTTCGTACCGTCTGTCGCGCATCAAATACATCACGCCCCAGCCTGAACCGGCGGCGGAACTCGCCATCAATCCCCACTGGACACACACCGTTGTAGCTGCCACCGTTCAGGCCCAGCGGCACCGCCTTTTCAATCTGGCAAAACTGCAGCAAGCCCTGATCACGCCCTTGCAAGTAGCGCGGCGTATCTACCGCAACCTTGGCTTCGGCGCAGTCTTTCGCACGCGCGTCAAGCCGCGACAGAGCGGCACCGTCCAAGCCATCACGCAAGCCCACATCGCTCCAATTGGCTACCCGGCACTCGTCAGCTGACATCGTGGCGCAGCCGCCAAGCAATGCAATCAAGGCCAGAATGAAGGGCAAATACAAACGCGAACCAGCGATGTTCATAGGTGGGCGCAGTTTACCGAAGTGGGTCAAAAGACTCAAGCGTCGATCACCTTCTGCATCTTGCTGACGGCTTTGCATTACACTTGCAATACATCACCTTGAATGGAATTCACCCATGAAAACTGCCACCTTACCTGCCGTGCGAGTCGCCCCAGAAGTTCGCGAACTGGTGGAGTCTGTGCTCAAAGAAGGGGAGAGCCTCTCCACCTTCATCGAAGAGACCATGAAAAAGCAGGCGCAGTGGCGCAAGGAGGATGAGGCGTTTTATGCGCGTGCTGC
>JANOTO010000390.1:0-14681 GCA_031416395.1 Rhodoferax sp.
TTCAACGCAACGCGCGCTGGCCACCATGAAGCTGGCCGCGTTTCAGGAAGGCCGCTTTCCGACCTATCCATCGCGCTTGCCACTGGTGCAACTGGACTACGTGTACGCGCGCGGGCTTGTGCCTGTTAGCGTGCATGTGCCTAGTGGGCGAATCTGGGGCCGCATGTCAGACCATCTGCCCTTGATCGCAGAATTCACACTACCGCCTTGAACCGGATATTCCAAAATTAGTCATGGCGCATTTGCAAGACGGCCATTTTGTGCAGCTGCTGCAAGGCGGCCAGGCGTTCTTCCCAGCGCTGATACAGGCGATAGATGAGGCCCAGCACGAAGTCCGGCTGGAGACCTACATTTTTAATCTGGACAGTTCCGGCCATTTGATCGCAGACGCGCTGGTGCGAGCGGCCGAGCGCGGAGTGGCGGTGTTCCTGGTGGTTGACGGCGCGGGCACGCCTGATTTACCCACCTCACTCACCAGCCGTTTTGATGCAGCGGGTGTTCAATGGCGGATCTTTTCGCGCCTGGGCGGCATCGGATGGCTGGTGCCCAGCCGCTGGCGGCGCATGCACCGCAAACTCTCCGCGATAGATGGTCGCGTCGCCTTTTGCGGAGGCATCAATGTTTTGGACGATTTTTACGATCCTAATCACGGCGTGCTGGACTCACCGCGTTTGGACTTCGCGTTGCAGATTACCGGCCCGTTGGTGCGCGATGTTACTGAGGCGATGGCGCAGTTCTGGTGGCGTCTTCGCGCTGCCAAAACAGCGCGCGCGTTCGATTTCCCTTCGGCTTGGGCGGCGCTCCAATCAGCAGTGCGGGTTGGTCAAGGCAGCAGTGTGCTGGCGAACGGAGTTCCCGCTGGGCCGAGCGGCAGTCTGCCTGCATCTGCCAAGGCCGCGCTGGTGCTGCGTGACAACTTTCGCATGCGCACCCGTATTGAAGCTGTCTACCGCATGGCGATTAGTGACGCGCGCTCGGAAATCATCATCGCGAACGCCTACTTTGTGCCGGGTGCGCGCCTACGCCGGGCATTGATTCAAGCGGCCAAGCGTGGGGTGCGGGTACGCCTGCTGCTGCAGGGCCGCTATGAGTACTTTATGCAGTTTCATGCGGCCAGGCCCGTGTTCGGTGCGTTGTTGGCCGCAGGTGTTGAGATTCATGAATACGCAGCCAGCTTTTTACATGCGAAGGTCGCTGTGGTGGACAGCCTGTGGGTCACCGTGGGCTCGAGCAACCTTGATCCTTTAAGCCTGCTGCTGGCGCGCGAAGCCAATGTGGTGGTCGTGGACGCGGCGCTCGCGCAAGACCTGCGCGCGCGTCTGGATGACGCGATGAAAATGAGCGGCCATGCGATGGATGCAGTAGCTTATGCCAACCGGCCCCGGCGCCAGCGCCTGCTGGACTGGCTGGCGTTTGGATTGATGCGCTTGATGCTGCTATTGAGTCGCAGACGCTACTGAATATGTAGCTATTTGTGCATATATTCAGAGCTCAAAAGGCCAATAACCCTAAATTTCAAAGCCTGTTAACATTAGAAAATGTTGATGAAAACTGACACCTCAATGACCCCATCCCCAGAAGATATCGGCACACCTGTGTCCGTCAAAATACGTGAACGGCTGCTTGCTTCGCGCAAACGTTTCAACGCCAATGACAACATTGCCGAGTTTGTTCATCCGGGCGACCTCGAAAAACTCCTGGATGAAGTCGAAGTCAAGATGCAAGGCGTTTTGGACAGTCTCGTGATTGATACCGAGCGGGATCACAACACCAGCAACACCGCACGGCGGGTTGCCAAAATGTACCTGAACGAGGTATTCCGCGGGCGTTACGTGGCAGCGCCGTCGATCACCGAGTTTCCCAACGCCGAGCATTTGAACGAGCTGATGATCGTCGGCCCCATCACCGTGCGCAGCGCCTGCTCCCACCATTTTTGCCCGGTGATTGGCAAAATCTGGATCGGCGTTTTACCCAATGAACACACCAATGTGATTGGCCTGTCCAAGTACGCCCGCCTGGCGGAATGGGTGATGGGCCGCCCGCAAATCCAGGAAGAAGCGGTGGTGCAACTGGCTGACCTCATCATGGAGAAAACCCAGCCCGATGGGCTGGCCATCGTGATGGAGGCCAGCCACTACTGCATGGCCTGGCGCGGCGTGAAGGACATGGACAGCAAGATGATCAACTCGGTGATGCGTGGTGTTTTTTTGAAAGACCCCAACCTGCGCCGGGAATTTTTGGCCCTCATTCCTGGAAGGGGATAAATCATGCTCGTTCGACTTCTGTATGCCAGCCGTGCGGTAGACCCGGGTCCTGAGGCGATTGAGGCGATCCTCGCGCAATCCCGGCACAGCAACCCGACCTCTGGCATCACCGGCATTCTGTGCTACAGCGGCGCTATATTTTTACAAGCTATTGAGGGCGGTCGCATGGCGGTGAGTGAGCTGTATGCTCATATTCAAAAGGATGCTCGGCATAAAGACGTGGTGCTGCTGCACTATGAAGAAATCGCCGAGCGTCGGTTTGGTGGCTGGACGATGGGCCAGGTCAACATGTCCAAACTCAACCATTCGATTTTGCTGAAATATGCGGAAAAGCCCGAGTTGGATCCGTATGCGGTGTCGGGCAGGGTCTCTTTGGCGCTGCTGGAAGAGCTGATGGCGACTGCGTCAATCATTGGACGTGCCTGAGAGATTTTTGCTCGGTTGCGATTTCTCTAGCAGCCCCACTCGCAAAAAACCCATCGTCGTTGCTTGGGGATCGGCCAGCAAAGGTCGGGTGCTGCTCTCCAAACTGGAGCGACATGAATCCCTTGCAGTGTTTGAGGCTAGCCTGCAACAACCCACCGCCTGGATAGGCGCGTTTGATCTGCCTTTTGGTTTGCCGCGTGAGCTAGTTGAAAAACTGGGTTGGCCAACTCAATGGCGTGCGTGTATTGAAGTCTACGCGGCGTTAAATCGAGCAGAGATTCGAGATGCCTTCGCCGCGTTTTGCGATGCTCGGCCCGTTGGCGGCAAGTTTGCTCACCGTGCAACCGACGGCCCCGCCGGTTCAAGCCCGTCGATGAAATGGGTCAACCCGCCGGTCGCCTACATGCTACATGCCGGGGTGCCGGCGCTGTTGCGTGCGGGGGCACACTTGCCCGGCCTGCACGGCGGCGACAACAGCCGCGTGGCGCTAGAGGGCTACCCAGGTCTGCTGGCGCGTGAAGTGCTGGGCAACACGAGTTATAAAAGCGACGATAAAGCCAAACAAACTGATGCCCGCCTGATCGCCCGCAAAGATTTGATCACCGCGCTGGAGCACGGCCAGACCCGTCTTGGGTTGCGTTTGAAGCTCACGCACGCGCAGCGCGATGCCTTGGCGGACGATGCCAGTGGCGACGCGCTGGATGCCGTGCTGTGCCTGATGCAAGCGGCCTGGGCGCAGCGTCGCCATGATGAAGGTGCGCCGCATTATGGCTTGCCTGCGACGATGGACTCGCTGGAGGGTTGGATCATCACCGCGTAGAGTTTAACGGTGATGAGGTGCCGGAGCGATCTTGTGTGCGCCAGCATACAGACGCGTCGGACATCAATCAAAACAATAGAGCCATCGCAACTTCGATGAGCCCGAGTCCACCATGACCTACCAAAGCGTGAATCCTTACAACGGCAAGCTGATCAAGACTTTCACTGAATTGAGCGATTCACAGCTCGAAGATGCGCTGGCCACTGCCGCTAGCGCCTACATCGGCTGGCGGCAAAAAACGTTTGCACAGCGCGGTGCCATTGCTTTAAGAGCGGCGGCGATTTTGCGAGCAAGTGTGGATGACTTTGCGCGCCCGATGACGATGGAGATGGGCAAACTCATCGAAGAGGCGCGTGGTGAGGTGCTGCTCAGCGCGGACATCATTGCCTACTATGCGCAAAATGCAGAGTCGTTCCTGGCAGCGCAGCAGCTCAATCCCGATCAGGGTGAAGCCCAAGTGCATAGCAGTCCGCTGGGCGTGCTGTTTGGCGTGCAACCCTGGAATTTCCCCTACTATCAGCTCGCGCGTTTTGCAGCGCCGAACTTAATGGCTGGGAATGTGGTGATGGTGAAGCACTCGGCCAGCGTGCCACAGTGCGCTATGGCGTTTGAGCAACTGTGGCTGGCCGCTGGCGCCCCGGCGGGTGCCTACACCAACCTGATGATTTCCTACGACCAGGTCAATCGTGTCATCGATGACTCCCGCATCAAAGGAGTCGCTTTGACGGGTAGCACCGAGGCTGGCAAAGGAGTCGCCGCCCGAGCGGGCCAAAACCTGAAAAAATCGACGATGGAGCTTGGCGGCAGCGATGCGTTCATCGTCCTTGAAGATGCTGACCTTGAGCAGGCAATCAAGTGGGCCGTTTGGGCCAAGATGAACAATGCCGGGCAGTGCTGCGTTGCGGCCAAGCGTTTCATCGTGGTGGAGGGCGTGGCAGAGCGTTTCATGGCGGGCTTCAAAACGGCTCTGAAAGCACTCAAACCCGGAGATCCGATGGACAAGGACACCACGCTGGCACCGTTGTCCACGCAAGCCGCCCTGGACAAGCTTGAAGCTCAGGTGGACAAGGCTGTTGCTGGCGGGGCGACCGTGGTGATGGGCGGCAAGCGCATTGACGGGCCGGGTGCCTTCATGCAGCCCACCATCTTGACCGACATCAAGCCTGACAACCCCGCGTTTGGGCAAGAGTTTTTCGGCCCAGTCGCACTTTTCTTCACGGTAAAGAATGAAGATGACGCCGTGGCGTTGGCGAATAACTCAGAATTCGGCTTGGGTGGCTCGGTGTTTACCAAAGATGTGGCACGCGGCAAACGTGTGGCCAGCCGAATTGAAACGGGCATGGTGTTCGTCAATCACCCCACCTGGACGGCACCGGACTTGCCATTTGGTGGTATCAAAAATTCGGGTTATGGACGTGAGTTATCCAGCATGGGTATCCACGAATTTGTCAACAAAAAATTGGTGCGAGTGATGCCGGTGGCTGCCCCAGCTTAGTCTGCGCAACGCAGAGTTCGTTGGATCAGCCGTTCAGTCCGGCAATCACCGCCTTAGTTCAAGCACTGTCTGGTCCAGCTTGGTGGCGACTTGCAGCACCGCCAAACTGGCCGGGCTGGCGGGTGTCGTATGCAGCATCACCTGGCGGCGCATCACGGCTTGGCGGACTTGAGGATCAGCAGGGATGTCGCCCAAGTGGGTTAGCCGCATCACTTGCCCAGGCGCTGTGACCACAAACTGATTCAGCACTTGCTGTAGTTGCGTCGTTATGGCGCGGCCATCGCCCACGCGCGCGGTTTGGTTGACGACGACTTGCACGTGCTCGCGCTGCTGCTCGGTCACCAGCACTTTGATGGTGGCGTAGGCATCGGTGAGCGACGTGGGCTCGGGCGTTGCGACCACCAGCACTTCTGACGCGAGCGACACGGTAAACAGCACCATCTCTGAAATGCCTGCACCCGTGTCCAACAGAATAATGTCGTAGTCAGGTCGGAGTTCGTCAATCACCGCAGAGAACCGCCAGCGAACCATGGGAGTGAGCTGCGTGAACTCGGCCTTGCCCGAGCCCGCCAGCATCACCGAGAAGCTCATCTGCGTGTTCGCGAGAGCCTGACCGATGGCAGATTGCACGGTGGCCGTGCCCGCCAGCACATCGTTGAGCGTGACCTTGGGGTGCAGGTTCAACACCACATCCAAATTGGCCAGGCCCAGGTCTGCATCTATCACCAGGACCCGGCGACCGCGTTTGGCCAAGGCGCAGGCGAGGTTGGCGCAGAAGAATGTTTTGCCCACGCCGCCTTTGCCGCTGGTGATGGCGACGACAGCAGCGCCCGACGTGCCAGCAGCATATTTGCCCGGCGTGGGGGTATCGAGTTGACTGGTGAAGTCGGGCGAGAGATCGGTTTGCATGGTAGGTTACCGGGGGCGAAGCTCAGTCTATCAGCGCAGTCTTTCTCAAGCACCGACAAATGCCTCTGAAAACAGCCTCAATTCAAGGCGCGCAGAGCTACCAGAGCTTCTGCGTCAGTGCGGTAGAACTTCAGCAACGGCCCGTCGGGAAGGGCATTGGCGCGCCGCAGAATGTTCTCTACCGGCAGCTTGATGCCGCTGATATGCAGGGTGATGCCACGCTCGGCCAACGACGTGCGAATCTGCGTGAAGGCTTCCACACCGGTGACATCAATGCGGTTAACCGGCTGCGCAAAAAGACACACGTGGCGCGTGTCAGTGTGGTGGTTCAAGTGCAACCCAATCGCATTTGACAGTCCGCTGGCCGATGCAAAATCCAGCTCCGCATCCATGCGCAGCGCGTAAACGGCGGGGCCAATCAAGGGCAGCTTCCACAGGTGGCGATCCCGCAGGCTGCCGTCGGGATGCAAGCCCACCTCAATGATGCGCGGATGCAGCCGATGGTGCAAAAAGTGGCTCAAGCTCATCAGCATGCCTGCCAACACGCCCCAGTAAAGTCGCGGCGCGGTCACCAAGGTCAGCAGGAACGTCACCAAGCTGGTGACTGCTTCTGTGGGAGAGACGCGCCACAGCCGGATGAACTCGGCGGGTTTGACCAAACCCAATACCGCCGCGATCACCACTGCTGCCAGTACTGATTTGGGCACCGGATGCAGCGCAGGCATCAGCGCCAGCAGCGCCACCAGTACCAGCGCGACGGACATCACCGTGGCCCATCCCGAGCGCGCGCCTGCGTGCATCAGGATGGCTGAGCGCGAAAACGACGAGCTGGTGGGGAACGAGCCGCTGAAGGCCGAGGCGATTTTGGCCAGGCCCTGGCCGATCAAATCCTGGTTGTCGTTCCAGCGCTTGTTGTCGGCCTGGTTTTCGGCTTTGGCGCTGGAGGCGGTTTCCAAAAAGCTGATCAAAGCGATGATGAGAGCCGGCATCACCAGTGTAGAGAGCGTTTGCAGCGGCGGCACTTGCGGCCAATAGAGCGACGGCAGCCCGGCGGGCAGCGTTCCGACCACGGGGCCACCACCCTGCTCAAACTCAAGCCATACACTCGCAGCAGCCGTAGCCGCGACCACGGCAATGACCACCGGGAAGTTCGGCCAAAGCCGTTTGCCCAGCAGCATCAACACCAGGCTGCCGATGCCGAACGCGGCGGCCTTGATGTTAAAAGGCAAGGTGCCGCCGGACGACGCCATCGAAAAGAGCGAGGCCAGCGAGTCTTCCAACCCCAGTAGCGTCGGCACTTGAGAAGCCAAAATCAGCAGCGCGGCGGCTTGGGTGAAGCCCGTAAGCACGGGGGATGTCACCAAGTTGAGCAGCCAACCAGAACGGCCCAGCCCCATCAACAGTTGGACGCCGCCCGATAGCAGCGCAAGCCACACCGCCAATTCAACCCATTGGGCACTGCCCGGCTCGGCCAAGCCGCTCAAAGATGAGCTTACCAGCAGGCACGTCAATGCCGTGGGCCCGACAGACAGCCGCGTCGATGCCCCCCACAGCACGGCCACAAGCGCCGGCAAAAGCGAGGCATATATGCCGGTTACCAGCGGCATTCCCGCCAGCGCCGCGTAGGCAACCCCTTGCGGCAGCACCATCAGACCGACCGTCAAGCCAGCAACAACATCCTGCTTGATGAAGCGGTGGGAAATACTGGGCCAGGCTAAAAAGGGGAGCCAGCGGCGCAGCTTGCCAGCGGAGACGTGGGTGTCAGCGTTCATTCGAGGAGCAGTTTTGGGGGCAAGCGACAATGTCCATTACCGTAACATACAAGATCAATGCAAAGCCACATCACCAGATTTTCCGCCACAAGATTTTCGGCGTTTTGTATGCTTGCAGCCTGCACGGTATTTGCCGCAGGTGCAGCGGAAAAGGCAACCACCAACGCCCCATGGAGCGGCACCGTCACCCACGTGACCGACGGCGACACGCTGTGGGTGCGCCCCGCATCGGGCGGCAAGTCGGTGCGGATTCGTATCGACGGTGTGGATGCCCCCGAGATCTGCCAGACCTATGGCATCGCCTCCCGAAAGGCACTGGCAGCTCGGCTTGCCAAGCAGGCCGTCACGGTGCAATCCGCCAGCCGCGACAGCTTTGGTCGCCTGCTGGCGCGCGTGAGCGTCACCACCAAGTTTAAAGGCAGCGCCGATGTTGGCGAATGGCTTGTGCGCGAAGGCCACGCCTGGTCATACCGCTACCGCCGTGATAGCGGCCCCTATGCCAAACAGCAAGCCGCCGCCCGCGCCGCCCGCAAAGGCCTGTTCGCCATCGTGCGACCCGAGGAGCCGAAGGAGTTTCGCAAGCGGCATGGGGCTTGTGGTGAGCCTGCAAATCAATAAATTGCCAAATTTGATATCATCTCGCTATCAACTAACAGCTTTTGACCATGACCTCTGCAACTGCTCCTGATGCGCTGCTGATGCGGTTTCAACCGACTGATACAGCGTCCAAAGTGTCCCGCGCCACCTTGACCCATTTGGCCAAGCACCTGGGCTACAAACGCGAGTCTGAAGTGCTGCATTACGCCGTTCGAAAGTTGGCCGATGAAGTCTTGCCGGCCTACGAGCGTGACGATGGCCCGCTAACAGCCAAGCAGCTTGGCGCAATCCGCAAAGCTGCAGGCCCAACCAGTGGCGGCAAAGTGCTTTCGCGCCTTTTTTAACCTCGTGTTCACGGGTCGGCAGATTCCTTTATCGTCTCGCGCCTCTCATGGATGTGATTTGGTACCCCAAGCCTGAGGCGGGCGATCTGGTGTGGTGCCACTTCCCGCATTTGCCTAATTTCGAACCTGGCCCCAAGCCCCGCCCGGCCCTGGTATTTGAAGTGACCGAGCGCAAGCCGCATTTTCGGGTGACTGTTGTTTATGGCACCAGCCAAAAAACGGCCTCGCTTCGCCGTGGCGAATTTCTGATGCGCAAGGACAGCAGCGCTGCCTTCAAGGTGTCGGGCCTGAGTTTTGAGACCAAATTCAGTTTTGCAGACATGGTGGAGATTGACTATTCAGACACGTGGTTGAAAGTTCCGCCGCATGCGCCTTGCGGGCAAACACCAAAAATGGGAATTTTGCACGCGGTTTACGCCAAGGCTGCGCAATCGGCGTATGGCGCTGTCTGTTCGTAGTTACTACAATTGTGGTGAAGAAACGAATAAAAATTAACCCAGGAGTTAATAAATTCAGATTTCAACGAAAACTCGTCAAAATATGAATAAAAAAGTACTCTAGCTCTCGTACTTAAGGCATAAATAGCTACTATATTAATAGCGTTCTAGCGCAAGTGATCAACGCGATGCTTCGGGCCGGCACACCGTACAAGCCGCATCGCGCGCCACGCGAATCTCGCTCCAATCCATGTTCAGGCCGTCGAGCATCAGCAGGCGGCCAATCAGCGTGTGGCCCGCGCCGCTGAGCAGCTTCAAGGCTTCGGCCGCCTGCATCGCGCCGATGATGCCCACCAGCGGTGCCAGCACACCCATCGTCGCGCAGCGGGTTTCTTCAAAGCTTTCGTCCGGGGGGAACATGCAGGCGTAGCAGGGCGAGTGCGCCTGGCGCGTGTCAAACACGCTGATCTGGCCGTCAAACCGGATCGCCGCGCCTGATACCAGCGGCTTGCCGTGGCGCACGCAGGCGGCGTTGATGGCGTGGCGGGTGGTGTAGTTGTCGCTGCAATCGAGCACAATGTCGTTTTGCGCCACCAACTCATCCAGCAATTCGCCTTGCGCCCGCGCCGCGATGGCGGTGACTTTCACCCCAGGGTTGATGGCGTGAATCGCAGTTTGCGCCGATGCGGTTTTGGGCTGCCCCACGCGCGCCATGGTGTGGGCGATTTGGCGTTGCAGGTTGGTGACATCGACCTCATCATCGTCCACGAGCGTGATGTGGCCGACCCCCGCTGAGCCGAGGTACAGCGCGACCGGAGAGCCCAAGCCACCTGCGCCGACGATCAGTGCACGGGCGCTCAGAATGCGCTCTTGGCCCCCGATACCGATTTCATTGAGCAGGATGTGGCGCGAGTAGCGCAGAAGCTGGTCGTCTTCCATGGCCAGCGCGATTTCAGTTCTCTTTAACTTCCTCTTTGCGCTCAACAATGGTTTTGCTCACCAGCACTGCCCGGCCTTTGAGTTTGTTGATGGCTTGGGTCAACTGGAAGTCTTTGTCCGAGCCAAATTCAGGTACACGGCGATCAGCGAGAGGCTTCTTGGATTCTTCTTCCAACCGCTTGCGGGCGGTTTCACGTGCATCTTCACGGATCTTTTCTGCGCCAGCGTCCTTCTTTTCAGCGCCTTGGCCGCTGCCCAAATGCTTCTCAAGATCGGCCTCGCGCGTGCGCAACGCGGCGAACAAGTTGCCTTCTTCAGATTCATCCACCATCACATCGGGCACCACACCCCTGGCTTGGATCGACTTGCCAGATGGCGTGTAGTAGCGCGCGGTGGTGATCTTCAGGCCCGTGTCTGGGCCGAGTGGTCGCACGGTTTGCACCGAGCCTTTGCCAAAGGTCTGGTTGCCCATGATGGTGCCGCGTTTGTGGTCTTGCAGAGCACCCGCAACGATTTCGCTGGCCGAGGCCGAGCCTTCATTCACCAGCACTACCAAGGGCACGCCTTTGAGTGCACCTTTGGTGGACTCGGTCATGCGCCGAATCGGGTCCGCACCGCCACGGCGCTGATAAAACTCGGGCGAGGCTTTGTAGGTGAATTTGCTGTCGGCCAACTGGCCGTTGGTTGAGACGACGACGACATTCTCCGGCAAAAACGCGGCTGATATCGCCACCGCCCCCTCAAGCAGGCCGCCTGGGTCGTTGCGCAAATCAAGCACCAGCCCCTTCATGTTGGGCTCCTGCTTGTAGACTTCTTCGACCTTTTTCGCAAAGTCTTCCACCGTGCGTTCCTGAAACTGCGAGACGCGAATCCACGCGTAGCCAGGCTCCATCACCTTGCCGCGAACGGATACGGTGCGAATCTCTTCACGCGTGATGGTGACGGGGAAGGTACGGCTCTCATCCTTGCGGAAGATCGTCAAATTGACCTTGGTGTTGGGCTCGCCGCGCATGCGTTTGACGGCCTCGTTCAGCGATAGGCCTTTGACCAGGGTGTCGTCAATTTTGGTGATCAAGTCGTTGGTCTTCAAACCTGCGCGGAACGCGGGTGAGCCTTCAATCGGCGAAATCACCTTGACTAAGCCGTCTTCCTGCGAGATTTCAATGCCCACACCGACAAAGCGCCCAGCCGTGCCTTCGCGGAATTCCTTGAAGGTCTTTTTGTCGAAATACTGGGAATGGGGGTCCAGGCTGGCCACCATGCCGGTGATGGCATCGGTGATGAGTTTCTTCTCATCGACCGGCTCCACATAATCGCTCTTGACCATGCCAAACACGGCGGCGAGCTGCTGTAGCTCCTCCAGCGGCAAAGGTGCCAGCGTGCCGCGCGCGACGGTGGTCAGAGAAATCGTTGTCAACGCCCCGGCCATCACACCTACAGAAATCCAGCCCGCGATTTTCAGTTTATGACCCATATAGTTCCCAGTTCGCTAGTCGCCACATTCGGCGAATAGTCAATATACACCTTGGAGGTGATATTCACGGCGTGGTTCCGTGTTCCCCAAGGTAATAGTGCCGAATCGGTTTTAAATTTTCATCCAGCTCATACACCAGCGGAATGCCGTTGGGGATGTTCACGCCCACGATTGCTTCGTCGGCCACGTCGTCCAGGTATTTCACCAGCGCGCGAATCGAGTTGCCGTGGGCTGCGACCACGATGCGCTTGTTGGCCTTGATGGCAGGCGCGAGCGACTCCACCCACAGCGGCATCACCCGCGCTACGGTGTCTTTGAGGCATTCGGTCAGCGGAACTTGCTCAGGCTTGAGCTTGGCATAGCGGATGTCGCCGCGCTCGCTGCGCGGGTCTACCGCATCCAGCACCGGCGGTGGCGTGTCATAGCTGCGCCGCCACAGCAGTACTTGCGCGTCGCCATATTGCTTGGCCATGTCGGCCTTGTTCAGCCCTTGCAGCGCACCATAATGGCGCTCGTTGAGCCGCCAACTGTTGACCACGGGCAGCCAGGTGCGATCCATCGCGTCCAGGCAATGCCACAGCGTGTGCGTAGCGCGTTTGAGCACGCTGGTGTAGGCCACGTCAAAGTCATAGCCCGCCGCTTGTAGCAGACGGCCAGCGTTCTGGGCCTGCGCGATGCCGGTTGCCGTGAGCGGCACGTCGGTCCAGCCGGTAAAGCGGTTTTCAAGGTTCCAGGTGGATTCGCCGTGGCGGATAAGGACTAGTTTGTACATGGCTGGGGTGATTTCGGAAGGGAATTTGCGCGACTGGCAGAAGCAGGCCCGCCCCATATTCTAAAATCATGGGTTGCGCTGCTGAAGTCTGGCCAAAAATTCGACTCTAAACCCCAAGGAAACCCGTGAAATTTTTACTCGACAACTGGATGCTGATCGCCGTGGCGATCGGCTCCGGCACCATGCTTCTGATGCCCATCATCCAGGGTGCAGGCGGCGGACTGACGGCCGACGGCGCCGTGCAGCTCATCAACCGCGAAAAGGCGGTTGTGATAGACGTCTGCGAGGTCGAAGAGTTCGCCGCAGGTCACGTCGGCGGTGCTAAAAACATCCCGCTGAACTCGCTGGAGGACAAACTTGCCAGCACCGTCAAGAACAAAGCCTTGCCGCTGATTCTGGTGTGCGAAACCGGCGCACGTTCGGCCCGCGCTGTCGCCATCGCCAAGAAGCTGGGCTTTGAAAACACGCAATCCATGACCGGCGGCTTGAAAGCCTGGCGCACCGCCAATTTACCCATCGAAAAAACGTCAGAAAAAGCTTGAGCTCACCATATGCAACACGTCAAGATGTACACCACCGCAGTTTGCCCCTACTGCATTCAAGCCAAGCAGGTTCTCAAGAGCCGGGGCGTGGCCCAAATCGAAGAAATCCGCATTGATGAGCGCCACGACGAGCGCGCCAAAATGATGGATATCACCGGCCGGCGCACTGTGCCGCAAATATTTATCGGCAGCACCCACGTGGGTGGCTGTGACGATTTGATGGCGCTGGACAGCAAGGGCGAGCTGATGCCCTTATTGAATATGACTTGAACGCGGCCTAAACGCATTGTTAGGCCAAGTTTTCACCTGAGATAATCTCCCTCACTCTGTTTGCTTGTAGTTCTCCCTCGCGGGGGCACTTTTACAGTTTCCCTTCGTTTTGTTTTTGAAAGACTTCCATGGCAGATACCCCCGTCCCCGCACAAGAAAACGCGGCCCCTGTGTTCCAAATCCAGCGCGTCTACCTCAAGGAGTCGTCTTTGGAGCAGCCCAATTCCCCCGGCATCCTGTTGGTGCAAGAGCAGCCCACGGTGGACATCCAGCTCGGTGTGAACGCCGAGCCAGTCGCCGACGGCATTTTTGAAGTCTCCGTCACCGCCACCGTGCAAACCAAAATCAAGGACAAAACCGTGTTCCTGGTCGAGGTCAAGCAAGCCGGCATTTTTGAGGTTCGCAACCTCGCCCCGGATCAGATGAGCCAGGTGATGGGCATCGCCTGCCCGCAAATCGTCTACCCCTACCTGCGTGGTAACGTGGCTGATTTGATTCAGCGCGCTGGCTTTCCGCCCGTGCATTTGTCGGAGATCAACTTTCAGGCGATGTTCGAGCAGCAACAGGCCCAGCAGCAAGCGGCTACCACTGCGGACGAACCTTCAAGAATCATCCTGCAATAAGATTTTGGTCTTTTCATAAATCTTTTGACCGCCTAGCTCTCGTACTCACTACACGAGAAGCTATGAAAATAGTAGTAATTGGTGCTGGCGCTTGGGGTACCGCTCTGGCAGTCAGTGCTGCGCAGCGTGCAGACAGCGCGCACTCGGTGACGCTCAGCGCGCGGAATCCCGACCATGCAATCAGCATGGAGCGCGCGCGGGAAAACACGCGTTACCTGCCTGGCATCGCGTTTGCGTCGAATCTGAAAGTTTGCACCGACACTGCTCAATCACTGGTTGATCGAGTGCATGACGCGCAGCTCGTGGTCGTCGCCACGCCGATGTCCGGCTTGCGTGCGACCCTGCGCGAGATTGGCAGCTGCACAGTGCCCGTCGCTTGGCTCTGCAAAGGGCTGGAGCCGGCCGGAGCCTCCCCGTCTGGCCAAATGGCGCACGAGATCCAGGCTGAAGTGGCTCCCCATCTGGCCGCAGGTGTACTCAGCGGCCCCAGCTTCGCCATTGAAGTCGCCCGCTGCCAACCCACTGCCCTGGTCGCCAGCAGCAAGCATGTCAACGTGCGCGAGGCGCTGGTGGAAGCCTTTCACACACCCAGCCTGCGCGTCTACGCCAATGAAGACATCGTTGGCGTCGAAGTCGGCGGTGCCGTCAAAAACGTGCTCGCCATCGCGACGGGCCTGTGTGACGGCCTGAACCTAGGTGCTAACGCCCGTGCCGCGCTCATCACCCGTGGCCTTGCCGAGATGACCCGTTTCGGCATCGCCCTAGGTGCCAAACCCGAAACCTTCATGGGCTTGAGCGGCCTCGGCGACTTGGTGCTGACCGCCACCGGCGACCTAAGCCGCAATCGCAAAGTCGGCCTGCTACTAGCCCAAGGCCAAAGCTTGCAGCAAGCCGTCGATTCGCTAGGCCACGTCGCGGAGGGCGTGTACTGCGCCCGCGCGGTCGTCCAACGCGCGCAAAGCCTTGGGGTCGAGATGCCGATTTCTGCGGCGGTTGT
>JANOTO010000391.1:0-5676 GCA_031416395.1 Rhodoferax sp.
GCCCCGCTGCAAAAGCCCTGCTGGGGAAAACCGTCGCCGTCCTCGGTGGTGCCATGTACTCGCAATACCGCACAGTGCCCGTCGCGATGAGCCTACTGTTGCCTGAAGGTGCCAGCGCCGCCGATGGTGCCTCGTGTTTCGTCAACCCACTCACCGCGCTGGGCATGGTGGAGACGATGCGCCGCGAAGGCCACACCGCTTTAGTTCATACGGCGGCGGCATCCAACCTGGGCCAGATGCTCAACAAGATCTGCATCAAAGATGGGGTAAAGCTGGTGAACATCGTGCGCAAGCCCGAGCAGGCCGCGTTGCTGAAGTCCATCGGTGCGCAGTACGTGTGTGATGCGACCGCCAGCACGTTCGTGAGCGATCTGACCGAGGCGCTGGTCGCCACTGGCGCGACGCTTGCGTTTGATGCCACGGGCGGCGGCAAGCTGGCGGGGCAGATTTTGACCTGCATGGAAGCTGCGCTGAATCGCACCGCCAAAGAGTACAGCCGCTACGGCTCCACCACACACAAGCAGGTCTACCTCTATGGCGGGCTGGACACCAGTGCGACGGAGTTTCACCGCAGCTTTGGCATGGCCTGGGGCATTGGCGGCTGGCTGCTGTTTCCGTTCATGCAGAAAATTGGTGCAGCGGGCACACAGGCGTTGAAAGCACGCGTTGCCGCCGATTTGAAGACTACGTTTGCCAGCCACTACGCGAAAGAGATTTCGCTGGCGCAGGCGCTACAGCTGGACACCATCGCCGCGTATGGTCAACGCGCGACGGGCAGCAAGTACCTGATCAATCCGAGCTTGTGATATGCCGGGGTCTGTGATGCCGCACGCCTATTTGGCAAGTGACGGCAACCACAGCGAGAACGCGGGAACGTAGGTGACCAGCATCAGGCAAACGCCCAAAGCGCCATAGAACGGCAGGATGGATCGCATCACCTGCCCCACCGAAATCTCGCCAATCGCACAGCCGACAAACTGCACCGACCCCACCGGTGGTGTGTTCAGCCCCAGCGCGCAGTTGATCAGCATCACGATGCCAAATTGAACCGGATCCATACCGAACTGCATGGCGATGGGCATGAAGATCGGCGTGCAGATCAGGATTGTGGCCGCCATGTCCAGAAACGTGCCCAGGATAAACAGCAACACATTGATCATCAGAAAGATCACCCAGGGCTGGGTGCTCACGGATTTCATCAGCTCGCCCGTGAGTTGTGGCACCTCGTACAAAGCCATGAAGTAACCAAACGCGCTGGAGATGCCAATCAGCAGCAGCACCACACCGGTGGTTTTGCAGGCCTTGGCGCAGGCCTTCAGAAAGTTATGCCACGACAGCGAGCGGTACACGCAGACCGTGATGAACAAGGCCCAGGCCACGGCAATGGATGCAGACTCGGTGGCGGTAAAAGCGCCCGACAAAATGCCGACCAGAATGATGACGACCACCAGCAACCCTGGCAGCGATGCGCCAAACGCCCGTATCACTTCGCCCCAGCCGGGGAACTTGCCGCGCGTCGGGTAGCCCCGTTTGACGGCCACGTAATAGGCCGCACCCAGATTGCACAAGGTCAAAATGATCGCCGGAATCAACCCCGCGAGAATCAGGCTGAGCACACTGACCGACGCAATGCCCGATGTCGCCAGCGTAAAGATGATCATGTTGTGCGAGGTTGGCATGATGGCCCCGACCAGCGCCGAATGCGTGGTGACGTTGACCGCGTAGTCCGCGTCGTAGCCTTCCTTCTTCATCAACGGAATCATCACCGAGCCCATCGCCGACACATCGGCCAACGGCGAGCCCGCAATGCCACCAAACAGCGTACACCCAATCACATTGCTCATGCCCAAGCCACCGCGCACGTGGCCCACCAGGCTGTTGGCAAAGCGAACAATCCGTTGCGCGATGCCGCCGTACAGCATGAGTTCGCCCGCAAAAATGAAAAACGGAATGGCGAGGAAGGAAAACACCTGCATGCCGCCGACCATCTTTTGGAACACCACAGCCACCGGCAAACCCGCAACGAGGATCGTCGCTACGGACGACAAGCCAATCGCAAACGCCACTGGCACGCCCAGCACCAGGAAGAGCGTGAAGCTCAACGCCAAAACGGTCAGTTCCACGCAGGCTCCACAGCTTTGCCTTGCAGCAGGGCAATCACATGCTCGATTGAAAACAGCACGATGAGCACACCCGCAATGATGATGGGCACGTAGTCAATGCCGTCCGGTACGGGTAGCATCGGCTTCTTCTCGTTCCACTTGGCAGAGGCCCACAGCCAGCCGCTTTGCACCATCAGTGCACCGAAAGTTCCGACGAGAAAGTGAATCAAAATCTCGATGCGGTGCTGCCATTTTTTGGGCAGCAAGACGACCAAGGATTCCAGGCCAATGTGCCCGGCATCACGCACACCCACCGCCAGCCCAAAGGCCGTGACAAACAGCACCAGCAGCATGGCGAGAGCCTCGGCCCAGGTTGGCGTGTCATTGAAAACATAGCGGCCAATCACCTGCCACTGCACACACAGGATGACCGCAATCAGGCCGATCACGGCCAACACCAGGCAGAGCTTGGACAGCCCTGCGCAGAACTTGGTGTACATCAACGACGTTGGTTGGTGGTCCGGTTGACTGAGGGCTACTTGGTGTCCTGCACTGATTTCACCAGGCGTTTCATGTCTGCGGTGGTCATGAATTTCTCATACACCGGCCCCATCACGGCCTGGAATGAGGTTTTGTCAACGTCCACGATCTCAGCCCCAGCGGCTTTGACATTGGCCAGCGACTTGGCCTCCTGCTCGTCCCACTTCTGGCGCTGGAACGCGACGGACTCCTTGGCCGCTGCGCGAACCATGTCCTGCTCGGCTTTGGGCAGCTTGTCCCAGATCACTTTGGACATGACCAGAATCTCGGGGGCCATCGAGTGCTCGGTTTTGGAATAAATCTTCACCGCTTCGACGTGCTTGGCCGTGTCAAACGAAGGGATGTTGTTCTCCGCCGCGTCGATCAGCCCTGTTTTCAATCCCGTGTAGACCTCGCCATACGGCATTGGCGTGGCATTGGCTCCCATGGCGCTCACCAGGGCGACCCACAGATCCGACTGTTGCACGCGGATCTTCAGGCCCTTGGCATCGGCCACGGTTTTGATCGGCTTCTTGGCATAGATCGAACGCGCACCACTGTCATAAAACGCCAAGCCGACAAAGCCTGCCGACTCGCAGCTTTTCAAAATCTCCTCACCCACCGGGCCATCAAGCGACTTGCGCATGTGCGCAATCGAGCTGAAGAGGAACGGCATGGTGGGCACCTGCGTCAGCGGGCAAATGCCGTTCATGGGGCCGACGTTGACGCGGGTGAAATCCAGCGCGCCGATCTTCACCTGGTCAATCGTTTCTTTCTCGCTGCCCAAGGCCTGCTTGTTGAACACCTTGATCTTGTGCTTGCCTCCGCTCTTTTGCTCCAGCAGCGTGCTCATGTATTTGACAGCGGCCACGGTTGGGTAGTCGTCTGCGTTGTGGGTGTCGGCCGAGCGGAACTCGGTGGCTTGCGACAAGGAAGCAGCCAGCATCAACGCGGCAGTGGCAATCAGGTTTTTTGAGAAAGTCATAGAAGTCTCCGTGGGTGAAATGAAAGTCAGATTGAAAAAAAATGCACAACGGAATTCACTCGTAGGGGCCGAGTTTCACGAATGCACCGCCTTGATATTGAACCGCCGGGTCGCTCAAGTCGGGCGCTTGAGTTCGTGCATAGACGCTGTCGCGAAAGGTGTCTGCGCTGTCTTTTGGCACATAGCCGATGTGGCGCGCAGACTCATTGCTCCACCAGGTGTGCTGGTTGTCTGACATACCGTAGATCATGCTGTGCCCCAACACGGGTGTCGTCAAACACGCGGTGATCAGCCGGTGCAGATCGTCGTAGCTCAACCAACTGGCCAGCATGCGGCGGTCTTTCGGCTCGGGGAAGCTGGAGCCAATGCGCAGACACGCCGTCTCGATGCCGTAACGGTCAAAGTAAAAGCGCGACAGGTCTTCACCAAAGGCTTTGCTCACGCCATAGTTACCATCCGGGCGCGGCGGGTGCTGCGGGGTGATGGTTTCGCTCTGCTTGTAGAAGCCGGTGACGTGGTTGGAGCTGGCAAAGATGATTCGCTTGACCGCTTGCTTGCGCGCCGCCTCGTACAGGTTGTGCATGCCAATGATGTTGGCTTGCAGAATCGGCTCGAACGGCCCTTCAACCGACACACCGCCGAAGTGAACCACGGCATCCACGTCCTTCATCGCCGCCAGTACCGCATCTGCATTGGCGAGGTCAGCCAACATCACCTCCTCATTCGCACCAGGTGCGGCCACCTCAAGGCGATCTGACAAGCGCAGCACACTGCAGTTACTTTTCAGCTTGTCACGCAAGGCCTGCCCGAGTGCGCCAGCGGCACCGGTCATCAAAATTCTGTGATGGGATTGAAGGGTCATCGAGAGATTGTCAAAATTTTTGCAGATGTTGGGTTTCAGATTTTCGGTCTAGGTCAATTTTGATCGGTTTTTGGGGGTGCGTCTCTCGGTGTATTCGATTACTGGAACAATTAACCTGCAAGTTAATTTTTGGCGTTTTGAGGTAAAAAACACCAAATTATGTACAAACTTCGCTTCTAGCTCACGGATCATATGCATAGTTAGATATTATATTTATAGCATCTGGAAGTTAAACTGGATTGCGTTGAAAGACAGATGTGAAAATCTGCGAATGCCCTTCCCGACCACTTTGAAGAATCCGCCCGCCCGCGCTGCCTACCTCAGCGGCGTGCGCGACACCATCTTCGTCTCACCCTCCTACCTGCCCTTCGGCCTGGTGTGCGGTGTGGCCTCTGTCAATGCCGGGTTGACCACCGGCGCAGCGCTGGCGATGCCGGCCATTGTTTACGCGGGCTCGGCCCAGGCCGTGCTGCTGCAATTCGTTCAAAGCAATGCGGCCCTGTGGGTGGCGATTTTGTCGGGCTGCGTGATCAACCTGCGCTTGGCGGTCTACAGCGCTGCCATGGCGGCCAAGGTGCGCCATCTGGGCACACCCCAGCGCATGCTGGTGGCCGCGTTTCTGGTCGACAACACCTTCGCCTTCATGCAGGCGCGCCAGCGCAGTCACCCGCATGACAAACACCTAATCGCCTATTACGCGGGCACGTCCACGGTTTTTTGGACATGCTGGGTTTTGTTTTGTGCGGTGGGTGTTTTTGCAGGCAACATCGTCCCGGCAAGCTGGCAGTTGGACTTTGCCATTCCGCTGTCATTCATCGCCATTGCCGCCACGTCCATCCGCACCGTGCCGATGGGTGTTGCCGCCATAGTGGGTGGCGCGGCCAGTGTGCTGCTGTTCTCACTGCCGCTCAAGCTGGGTTTGATCGCGGCTTGCGCAGTGGGCTTGATGGCCGGCTTGCTGGCAGAAAAGCTAACACCCACGATACCCGCGAAGGAGGCGACATGATCGCGCAACTCGGTGCCGCCCAAAGCTGGCTCTTGGTGTTCGGCCTGGCCATCGGCACGTTCCTCATCCGCTACTCGTTCATCGGCTTGTTCGCAAACCGCGACATGCCCAGATGGCTGGAGCGTTCCCTGAAACTCATGGTGCCCGCCATCTTCGCAGCCATCGTTTTCAGCGGTGTGGTGATGGTGGGCGGCCAAGTCGC
>JANOTO010000392.1:0-2167 GCA_031416395.1 Rhodoferax sp.
GGCACGGCGAAAGCCGCAGCCCTGATCCAGCAGCCCAAATGGGACTTGCCGCTCTTGGCCGATTTGTCGCAGGTGATGCGTGATTCGTCGATCTGCGGCCTGGGCCAGGCGGCACCAAATCCGGTCGATTGCGTCATCAAATACTTTCCTCAGGAATTGGCATGAACGCGATCACCCGGCGGGAACTGGCGCAGCTTGATATGCCCACCATCAGGTTCGAGCTGAACGGCAAAGCCGTCACTGCGCGGTCTGATGAAACACTGCTTGCCGTCGCCAAGCGCGAAGGCATCGACGTGCCGCACCTGTGCTTCAAGGAGGGCCTGGAAGCCGTGGGCAACTGCCGTGCCTGCATGGTCGAGGTCGACGGCGAGCGGGTGCTGGCCCCATCGTGCTGTCGCAGCGCCACGGCGGGCATGAAGGTAACGACCAACTCGCCGCGCGCCGTCGCCTCGCAGAAACTGGTGCTGGAGCTGTTGCAGGCTGACATGCCCGAGGCAACTTACACGCGCCACAATGAAGTTGATCAATGGGCTAAAAAACTGGCTCTGGGCAAACCGCGTTTCGCGCCTCGTGAGCAAGTGCGGCAAGACCTGAGCCACCCCGCCATCGCCGTAAATCTGGATGCCTGCATCCAATGCACGCGCTGCCTGCGCGCTTGTCGCGATGAGCAAGTCAACGACGTGATTGGCCTGGCGTTTCGCGGCGACCAAGTGAAGATCGTTTTCGACATGGACGATGCCATGGGCGCGAGCACCTGTGTCGCGTGTGGCGAGTGTGTGCAAGCCTGCCCGACAGGTGCACTCATGCCCGCACGCGACGTGGCGCTGGCGGTGCCGGACAAACAAGTCGAGTCCGTCTGCCCCTATTGCGGAGTCGGCTGCCAGCTCACCTACCACGTCAAAGACGACAAAATCCTCTTCGTGCAAGGCCGCGATGGCCCGGCCAACCACGAGCGCCTGTGTGTCAAAGGCCGCTACGGTTTTGATTACGCGCATCACCCCCAGCGCCTCACCAAACCGCTGATTCGCCGCAGTGATGCCCCCAAACGTGGCGATGCGGTGATGGACCCGGATCACGTGATGGACGTGTTTCGCGAAGCGACGTGGGACGAGGCGCTGGAATTGGCGGGCGGCAAATTCAAACAACTGCGCGATACGTTTGGCAAAAGATCACTCGCCGGTTTTGGCTCGGCCAAGGGCAGCAACGAAGAAGCCTATCTGTTCCAAAAGCTCGTGCGTACCGGCTTTGGCAGTAACAACGTCGATCACTGCACGCGGCTGTGCCATGCCTCGTCGGTGGTGGCGCTGCTCGAAGGCATCGGCTCGGGCGCGGTATCCAACCCGGTGATGGACGTGACGAAATCCGAAGTCGCCATCATCATAGGTGCGAACCCGGCGGTGAACCACCCGGTCGCCGCAAGCTGGATTAAAAACGCCGTGAATAACGGCACCAAGCTGATCGTGATGGACCCGCGCAAGAGCGAACTGGCCCGCCTGGCGCACCGCTTTTTGCAGTTCAAACCCGACACCGATGTGGCGCTGCTCAACGCCATGATGCACGTTATCGTGGCGGAGAACATGGTGGCTGCCGACTTCATCGCGAACCGTACTGAAAACTACGCCGCCCTGAAGGCCAACGTGGCCGAATACAGCCCCGAAAAGATGGCGCCGATTTGCGGCATTGATGCGGACACGATTCGCGATGTCGCGCGCCTGTACGCCACGTCCAAAGCATCGATCATTCTGTGGGGCATGGGCGTGAGCCAACACATCCACGGCACCGACAACGCGCGTTGCCTGATTGCGCTGTCGCTCATGACCGGGCAGATTGGCCGTCCCGGTACGGGCCTGCATCCACTGCGTGGTCAAAACAACGTGCAAGGTGCGTCGGATGCGGGCTTGATCCCAATGATGTACCCGGACTACCAGCACGTCACCCTGCCCGCATCGCGCCAGCGGTTTGAGGCGGCCTGGAAGCTGCCCGTTGGCACGCTGGACGACCAGCCGGGTTTGACCGTGGTTGAAGTGATGCACGCCATCGACAAAGGCGAAGTCAAAGGCCTGTACATCATGGGCGAGAACCCGGCGATGAGCGACCCCGATGCCAACCACGCCCGCCACGCGCTGGCCGCGCTGGAGCATCTCGTCGTGCAAGACATCTTCTTGAC
>JANOTO010000393.1:0-1912 GCA_031416395.1 Rhodoferax sp.
GCAGGCACCGCAGGCACTGGGCAACACCGTGGCCCCCGCGTCGGTCAGCGTGCGCATTGTGCCGTCGCTCTCAGCCAGCGCACGATCTTGCAGGCTGGCGGGTGCGACCAGCAGTTGCACGCCGCTTGCCACTTTCTGGCCTTGGAGCACCTGCGCGGCAAAGCGCAGGTCATCCAGCTTGGCACCCGTACAGGCACCGATGTAGGCGATGTCGATGCGGGTATCGGCATGCTGCGCAAGCGGCACACCCTTCGCGGGGCTGTGCGGCGCGGCGAGTTGCGGTGCGAGCATTGAAGCATCGAAGTCATGCTGAACGTCGAAGCTGCCAGCGTCGGATGTCAAAACAGTCCGCTCCAAATCGGGGGCGGCTTTGATCTGATCGAGCCAGTTCAGCGTGACTTCATCCGCCGCAACCAGCCCGGTCTGCGCACCCAGCTCAGCGCTCATGTTGCACAGCGTCATGCGCTCTTGCATGGGCAAGGCATACACGGCAGAACCTGTGAACTCAACCGCTTGGTAGTTCGCGCCATTCATGCCAAAGCGGGCGATCATGTGCAGCATCATGTCTTTGGCGCAAACACCGCGAGCCAGTTGGCCCGTCCAATTCATCGCAATGGTTTGCGGCACGCGCAGCCAGATGCCACCCGTCACCATCACGCCCAGCATCTCGGTGCTGCCGATGCCAAACATGTAGGCCCCAAACGCGCCGCCTGTGGGCGAATGCGAGTCACCCCCCACGCAAAACATGCCGGGCTGAATGTGCCCGTGCTGCGGCACCACCACGTGGCAGATGCCCAGGCTGTCATACACATGCGGCAGTGCCTGCTCGCGTGCCCAGTCGCGGGCGATACGCACGATCTTGCGAGAAGCCTCGTCGCGCTCGGGCACGTAGTGATCCATCACCAGCACGACTTTGGATTTATCCCAAATTTGCGCACCCAGTTCCTCCAGCATCGGCTTCAAGCGGCGCGGGCCAGAGGAGTCGTGAAACATCGCCAGATCAACTTGGCAGGTGACGATCTCGGCCACCGCCAACGCATTGCGTCCAGCGGCGCGGGCAATGAGCTTTTGTGCCAATGACTGTGGAGACGATTCAACGCGCGTCATCATCAAACACCAAGGTACGCGCGGCGCAGTTCGTCGCTCTTCAAGAGATCGTCCGAGCTGCCTGAGAATCGCACCGCACCGTTCTCCAATACATAGGCGCGCTTGGCAATCTCCAGCGACTGCGCGACGTTTTGCTCAACCAGCAAGATCGCCAAACCATCGGCATTGAGCTGGCGGATCAGCGCAAACATCTCTTCCACCAGCAGCGGCGACAGGCCCAGCGAGGGCTCATCCAGAATCAGCAGCTTGGGCTCTGCCATCATGCCGCGCCCGATGGCCAGCATCTGCTGCTCGCCGCCGCTCAAGGTGCCTGCCAGTTGGGCGATGCGTTCCTTGAGGCGAGGGAAGATCACAAACACCTTCTCCACATTCGCTGCCCTGCGTGCGCGGGCGCGTGCATAGGAGCCCAACTCCAGGTTTTCCAACACCGACATGTTCGGAAACACCTTGCGCCCCTCGGGCACCTGGATCAAACCAGATTGCACGATATCGCGGTAATGGGCGCGGCTGATCTCTTCGCCTTCAAACTTCACGCTGCCTGACCAGGCCGAGTAGATGCCGCACACGTTGTGGTTCAACGTCGATTTGCCGGCACCGTTGCTGCCTAGAAGTGCGACGATCTCGCCGGGCTGCACTTGCAAGTCAACGCCGCGCAGCACTTCAACAGCTCCGTAGCCGCCGCGCAGGTTTTGGATGTCGAGCAGGGCGGTCATTCCAGCGTGGTCTTTGCGTTACTTCGCAGCTTGGCAGCGGTGCCATGACCGAGATAGGCTTCGATCACCGCGTCATTGGACGTGATCTCATG
>JANOTO010000394.1:0-3825 GCA_031416395.1 Rhodoferax sp.
GATCGCGCCAGCCAACTGGTGTTCATCAAATTGATCACTGGCAGTTTTCGGGTCGGCGTATCGCGCCTGCTGGTCACGCGCGCGCTGGCTGCCTTGAGCGGCGTTGATGCCAAGCGCATTGCGCAGCGGATGGTGGGCTATACCGACATCTCGGCACGGCCCACGGCAGTGCTTTATGAGCGACTGATCGCAGTGGCTGGCGATGATTTGCAGGATGCACGCGACCCCGGTCAGCCGTATCCTTTTTTCCTCGCGCATGCGCTGCAAACCGAAGTTAACGCGTTTGACGCGCAGCTCGGCGCGCCGTCGCAATGGCAGATCGAGTGGAAGTGGGACGGCATCCGCGCGCAATTGGTGAAGCGCGAAGGGCAGATTTGGATTTGGTCGCGCGGCGAAGAGCTGGTGACTGAACGCTTCCCCGAGCTTGCTGCACTGGCCCCTCACGTGCCAGATGGAACGGTTCTGGACGGTGAAATCGTGGTGTGGAAAGATGCGCGAGTTCAGCCCTTTGCTCTGCTGCAGCAACGCATTGGCCGCAAAACGCTCGGCGCCAAACTGTTGGCGCAAGTGCCGGTGGCGATGTTGGCGTATGACCTGCTGGAGTGGCAGGGCACAGACGTTCGCCAGCAGCTTCAGTCAGCCCGGCGCGAGCAGCTTGACAAATTGGTGGCGAACATCTCCCAGCCGCAGTTGGTAGTTTCGACAGTGCTGCAGGGCGATAGTTGGGCCGACTTCGCACGCCAGCGGGCTCAGGCCCGCAGCCTGGGCGTGGAAGGCTTGATGCTGAAAAATCTCTCTGCGCAATACGGCGTGGGCCGTACGAAAGATGTCGGCGTTTGGTGGAAATGGAAGATCGACCCCTACACCGTGGATGCCGTGTTGATCTACGCGCAGGCTGGTCATGGGCGGCGCGCCAGCCTTTACACCGATTTCACCTTTGCCGTGTGGGATGGTCCCGAAGACGAGGTGGGACGCAAGCTGGTGCCGTTTGCCAAAGCGTACTCTGGACTTACCGATGCCGAAATGCGCCAGGTGGATGCCATCATCCGCAAGACGACGGTTGAAAAATTTGGGCCGGTGCGCAGCGTCACGCCCACGCTGGTGTTTGAGCTGGGTTTTGAAGGCATCTCGCTGAGCACGCGCCACAAAAGCGGTATTGCAGTGCGCTTTCCACGCATGTTGCGGTGGCGGCAGGACAAACCGCTGAATGAGGCCGACACGCTGGAATCGCTCAAGGCACTGCTGCCAGAGTCAAGCAGCACGGAGCTTGTGAGTTGACGTTGCTCGCAGAATCTCCGCCGGTCAGTGCCAAGCCTGCGCGCGTGAAAGCGGCATTGGCCGATGCTTGGTTCAAGCAGCACGGCTGGAAGGCGTTCGCGTTTCAGCGCGAGGTATGGCAAGCCGTGGCGCAAGGCAAATCTGGGTTGTTGCACGCCACCACGGGATCCGGCAAAACATACGCGGTGTGGCTGGCGGCGTTGAATCGCTACGCTGGGCCTGCAAAAGCGTCCATGCCTGTGACTGCTTCATTGGCGAAAAAACGTGCGCCACCTGCGCAACCGCTGACTGTTCTGTGGATCACCCCCATGCGCGCACTCGCGGCAGACACTGAACGTGCGCTAAAGGCTCCTCTTGCAGAAATGAACGTACCTTGGAGCGTGGGCGTGCGCAGTGGCGACACTTCCAGCGCCGAGCGCGCACGTCAATCCCGCCGCTTGCCCACCACGCTGATCACCACGCCCGAGAGCCTGACGCTGTTGCTCAGTCAGCCGCAAGCCAGCTCGTTGTTTGACAGCCTGCGCATGGTGGTGGTGGACGAGTGGCATGAGCTGATGGGCAGCAAGCGCGGTGTGCAGTTGCAACTGGCTTTGGCGCGGCTGCGGCAGTGGCAGCCTGCGCTGATCACTTGGGGATTGTCTGCAACACTGGGCAATCTGCCTGATGCGCTGGAGGTGCTGATTCCTTTGGGTGACGGCGTCATGGTTCAAGGCAAACAGGCCAAAGAACTGCGGGTGGACACGCTGTTGCCCACCAGTTTGGAGCGCTTCCCGTGGGCGGGCCATCTCGGCTTGCGCATGTTGCCGCAGGTCGTCGCGCAAATCGAAAGCAGTGCCACATCACTGATTTTTACCAACACGCGCTCCCAGTCAGAGCTGTGGTTTCAGGCGCTGCTTGAAGCAAAGCCCGATTGGGCTGGGTTGATAGCGCTGCACCACGGCTCGCTGGATCGCAAGATGCGCGAGTGGGTGGAGCTGGCACTGAAAGAAGGGCGGCTTAAATGCGTGGTGTGCACGTCCAGCCTTGATTTGGGCGTTGATTTTTTGCCGGTTGAGCGTGTGTTGCAGATTGGCTCGCCAAAAGGCGTTGCGCGGCTGATGCAGCGCGCGGGGCGCTCGGGCCATGCGCCAGGGCGGCCCTCGCGCCTCACGCTGGTGCCTACCAATAGCCTGGAGTTGCTGGAGTCCATCGCTGCGCAAGACGCGGTCGTCACGCGAGCCATCGAGCCGCGCCTTTCGCCGCACAAACCGCTGGACGTGCTGGTGCAGCATCTGGTGACGGTGGCGCTGGGCGGCGGCTTCACCGCAGACGCTTTGCAGGCTGAGGTTAAAACTAGCTTTGCTTACCGCGATCTGAGCGACGACGAGTGGCAGTGGGCCTTGTCTTTTGTGAAGAACGGCGGCAGCTCGCTCGGCGCTTACCCCGACTACCGCCGCGCCATCCCGGACGGGGAGGGCGTGTGGCGCGTGCCCGATGCGCAACTGGCGCGGCGCCACCGCATGAGCATCGGCACCATCGTGAGCGATGCCAGCATGGCCGTGAAGTTCTACAGCAAGGGCGGTGGCGGCAAGTCGCTGGGCACGGTTGAAGAAAGCTTCATCGCCCGACTGAAGCCGGGTGACCACCTGCTGTTTGCAGGCCGACTGCTGGAGTTGGTGCGCGTGCACGAGATGACGGCGTATGTGCGCCCCGCCAAGGGCAAAAAGCCTGCTGTACCTCGCTGGAGTGGCGGGCGCATGTCGCTCTCCAATGAGCTGTCCACGGCGATAGTGGCGCGTTTGAGTGCGGCTGCACAAGGGCAATTTGACGGCCCCGAGATGAAATTGTTAAAACCCCTGCTGGAGGTGCAAGCGCGTTGGTCCGCCCTGCCCACGGCGGGCACCTTGCTGGCAGAAACGCTGCATTCGCGCGATGGATGGCATCTGTTTCTGTACCCTTTTGCCGGGAGCAATGTGCATTTGGGCTTGGCGAGTCTGCTGGCATGGCGCATCGCCCGTCATCAGCCAAACACTTTTTCCATCGCGGTCAATGACTATGGGTTTGAGATGCTGTCGGCGGTTGAGATCGACTGGCCGCTGGCATTTGGCCCCGATATTTTCAGCACGCAAGATTTGCTGCCAGACGTGATCGCCAGCCTGAACGCCAGCGAGCTGGCGCAGCGCCGGTTTCGCGAGATTGCGCGCATTTCAGGGCTGGTGTTCAATGGCTTTCCCGGTGCGTCCAAGAGTGCCAAGCAGTTGCATGCATCCTCCAGCCTGTTCTTTGAAGTGTTTCGCAAGTATGACGCAGGCAACCTGCTGCTCACCCAGTCGCAGCAAGAGGTGCTGCGTGATGAGTTGGATGTAGATCGCCTTACCTCAACGCTTGCGAAACTGCAAACCAAGACACTTCAATGGCAAGCTGTTGAACGCGCCACGCCGTTTGCTTTCCCGCTGGTGGTCGAGCGCTTGCGTGAGAGCGTTACCTCAGAAAAGCTCTCAGACCGCATTGCGCGCATGGTGGCCGATTTGGAGAAGGCAGCCAATGCGCCTGGCCGTGCGCGATGAA
>JANOTO010000395.1:0-3759 GCA_031416395.1 Rhodoferax sp.
GCGTTGTCGCGGCCCTGGCCGATTTTTTCGCCGTTGTAGGCGTACCAGGCACCGGACTTGTCGAGGATGTTGGCGGTGACGCCCATGTCGATGATCTCGCCGTGGCGGCTGATGCCTTCGCCAAACAGAATGTCGAACTCAGCGGTTTTAAACGGTGGTGCGACTTTGTTTTTGACGACTTTGACTTTGGTCTCGTTGCCAATGGCTTCGTCGCCCTTTTTAATGGTGCCGGTGCGGCGAATGTCCAGACGCACGCTGGCGTAAAACTTCAGCGCGTTGCCGCCGGTAGTGGTCTCGGGGCTGCCGAACATCACGCCGATCTTCATGCGGATCTGGTTGATGAAAATCACTGTGCAGTTGGTCTTCTTGATGTGGGCGGTGAGCTTGCGCAGCGCCTGGCTCATCAAGCGGGCTTGCAGGCCGGGCAGGCTGTCGCCCATTTCGCCTTCCAGCTCAGCCTTGGGCGTGAGTGCCGCGACCGAATCGACTACGATCAGATCGACTGCGCCAGAGCGCACCAGACTGTCCACAATCTCCAGCGCCTGCTCTCCCGTGTCGGGCTGGCTGATCAGCAATTCCTGCAAATTGACGCCGAGTTTCTGGGCGTATTGAATGTCCAGTGCATGCTCGGCATCTACAAACGCGCAAGTGCCTTGCAGCTTTTGCATCTCGGCAATGACTTGCAGGGTCAGCGTGGTTTTGCCGGATGACTCGGGGCCATAGATTTCGATCACACGCCCGCGCGGCAGGCCACCCACGCCCAGGGCGATATCGAGCCCCAGGGAACCGGTGGAGACGACCTGGATGTCCTCAATCACCTCGCCTTCACCCAGGCGCATGATGGTGCCTTTGCCGAACTGCTTTTCGATTTGAGCGAGCGCTACTTGAAGCGCTTTGGCTTTTTCAGCGGCGGCGGGGGTGATGATGGTGTTGATGTTTTTAACGGCGGCGTCCATGAAAATATCCTTAAAAATCAAATGACTAAACAAACTTCCTGAGTTATCCAAGATCTGACTATTTCAACAGACTGGATGCTTAAACAGTAGTTTAACGTGGTCAGTTGAAATAAGTAAACAGTTTTTTAAGTCAGTTTGCCTTACCATTTCCGGATGATTGAAAATCACCCTCACGACAGTTGGCGACACTCGCATTTGGGTTTTTTGATGGGCCGCGCCTTGCAGCGGTTTGACGCGCGGGTGCTGACACTGATTGCCGACAACGTGGACGTGCCGCTGGGCCTGTCGAACCTCGCGGCGCGTGCGCAGGTGAGCGCGGCGCACATCCACATCACGCGCCACTTGCCGCTGCAAGGCGCGCGCCTGACTGATTTGGCCACCAGCGCTGCAATGACCAAGCAGGCGATGGGCAAGCTGGTCGATCAATGCGAGGCCTGGGGCTTGGTCACGCGCACGCCAGACCCACGCGATGCTCGGGCGGTACGCGTGACCTTCAGCGCTACAGGCCTTGTGTGGCTCAAGGCGTTTGAACTGGCGGTGGCGCAGGCTGAAGGAGAACTCAAACAGGCTGTGGGCGAACAGGTGGCGACGGTGATCTCGATTGGGCTGGAGGCATATGCGGCATGAAAGGGTGCGAGGCCTAAAATCGCACAAACCCGAAGGAGATACTGATGCGCGTATTAATTGCTGAGGACGATCAGGTTTTGGCCGATGGTCTGCTTCGTGCACTGCGCAGCAGCGGCGCGGCGGCAGACCACGTGGCCAGCGGCACCGAGGCCGATGCCGCGCTGATGACCAATACCGAATTCGATTTGCTGATCCTCGACCTGGGCCTGCCCAAAATGCACGGGCTGGAGGTCTTGAAGCGGCTGCGAGCACGCGGCTCGTCATTGCCCGTTTTGATTTTGACGGCGGCCGACAGCGTGGAAGAGCGTGTAAAAGGCCTGGACTACGGTGCCGACGATTACATGGCCAAGCCCTTCAGCCTTCAAGAGCTGGAGGCGCGTGCGCGAGCGTTGATTCGCCGCGGTGCCGGTGCCACCAGCAACATCATCAAACACGGCCCACTGCATTACGACCAAAGCGGCCGGGTGGCCACGCTGGAGGGCAAGATGGTTGATCTGTCAGCCCGCGAGCTGGGTTTGCTGGAGGTGCTGCTGCAACGCGCGGGACGACTGGTGAGTAAAGATCAGCTCGTTGAGCGCCTGTGCGAATGGGGTGAAGAGGTGAGCAACAATGCGATCGAGGTTTACATCCACCGCCTGCGCAAGAAGATTGAGAAGGGGCCGGTCCGAATTGCCACAGTTCGCGGGCTAGGTTATTGCCTCGAAAAAATCTAATCCTGAATGGCACTTAACCTGTTCCAGCGCGAGCAGCGCTCGCTGTTTGGCGAGATTCTGGACTGGATGCTCACGCCGCTGTTGCTGTTGTGGCCGCTCAGCTTGGTGTTGACGTGGGTCGTCGCTCAGGGCATTGCTGGCAAGCCGTTTGACCGCGCGCTGGAGTACAACGTGAGCGCGTTAGGGCAACTGGTCAGCGTCGTCAACAACCGCATGCAGTTCAACTTGCCGCTGCCCGCGCGCGAGTTGCTGCGGGCTGACGACACCGACACCGTTTATTACCAAGTGCTGGGTGCGCGCGGCGAGTTTGTGAGCGGTGAGCGTGACTTGCCAATCCCCGCCGAAGATGAAAAAGTTGTCTCCGGCGAGGTGCTGCTGCGCGATGCGGAGTATCGCGGTGTGGACATCAAGGTGGCCTACCTGTGGATCAAGCTCAACATTCCCGACTCCAAACCCGTCTTGATTCAGGTGGCCGAGACGCTGGACAAACGCTCGGTGTTGGCCACCGAAATCATCAAGGGAGTGATGCTGCCGCAGTTCGTCATCCTGCCGCTGGCGGTGCTGCTGGTGTGGATGGCGCTCGTCCAGGCCATCAAACCGCTGAACCACCTCGAAGAGCGAATTCGCGCCAGGAGGCCCGACGACCTGAGCCCGCTGGAGATTGAAACCGTGCCGCTGGAGGTGGTGCCCATGGTGGCCTCGGTCAACGACTTGCTCTCGCGCCTGAAGGATTCCATCACCACCCAAAAACGCTTTTTGGCCGACGCCGCGCACCAGCTCAAAACGCCGCTGGCAGGCCTGCGCATGCAGGCCGACCTAGCGCTGCGCGAAGATGCCAACACGGCCGAGCTCAAGCAGTCGCTGCGGCAAATCGGGCGATCCAGCATCCGCGCCACCCACACCGTAAACCAGTTGCTGGCGTTGGCGCGCGCCGAGAGCAGCGGTACCGCGATGAGCCGCCAGCCGTGCGACCTGGCGCGTCTGACGCTCGATGTCGTGCACGACTGCGTGCCGCGCGCGATGGAGAAGCAGATTGACCTGGGGTTTGAAGGCGCACAACCCGGCTCGCCCGGTGTCATGCTGGACGGCAACCCCACGCTGTTGAAAGAGATGGTGCGCAACTTGGTGGACAACGCCATCAACTACACGCCCTCAAGCATCGAGAAGCCGGGCGTGATCACCGTGCGTGTGCGGGCCGATGCGATCTTGAAGGAGCTGGAGCTGCAAGTGGAAGACTCTGGCCCCGGCATTGCGCAGGCTGAGCGTGCGCTGGTGTTCCAGCCGTTTTACCGCGTCCTGGGCACCGAGTTCGATGGCTCGGGCTTGGGGTTGCCCATCGTCAAGGAGATCGCAGAGCAGCACCTGGCTGAAATCACACTGGAAGAAACTTACCCTGACCAAGTGCCTGCGGGTGCAAAGTTCACGGTGCGGTTCTTGCCACTGCCGCACACAGCGGTGTAGTG
>JANOTO010000396.1:0-23752 GCA_031416395.1 Rhodoferax sp.
GGCGGCAGGCGCACCACGTCGCCTGTTTGCACGCGGGTGTCGGCCTGAACGCGGCCTTTATTGATGCGCACTTCGCCGCTGCGGATGATGCGGTAAACGTGGGTTTTGGGTACGCCTTTAAGCTGGCGCATGAGGAAGTTATCAAGCCGCTGGCCGTCTGAATTTTCATCCACGGTCACCAGGCTGGATGCAGGTGGTGGATTGGCCTCTATAATGTGTTTCACTAGCGTTACGCTGTAAGTGGTTGATTTTTCTGAAGGTTCGTGGGTCGTTTGAGTGAAGTTTAGTTCACCGACCTGCAGCCGGTTCAGCCCAGCCCGAAGCAGCTTCGGCTAGCCCCAAGTCGATGTCGCCGCATGACGTGTCAAGCAGACTCCAAGCCAAATGCCTGGGGTGGTTTGCAGGTCAAACGGTTGAATTGACGCATTGAAGATTTTGATACGGAATAACAAGTTTGCAGCCACCGCGCTGCAAACGGATTGAAGCGAGATGTTTGTATTTTTGAGTCTGATTCAAGTTTGCTGGCAAGGCACTTTCGCCGCGCTTGCATTTATTGATAAGGCTCTGGCCCCCACAAAAAGGGCGCAAACAGCTATTAACCTAATAGCGCAACCACAAACGCAATCCCTCGCTCCCCTCCCCGCGCCTATGCTGCAACTCAAAGTTTGAGTGGCAGTTCTCCGGCAATTCCTCCTCACTTCAACGCGTCAGTTCCGACATCTTTAGCTCGTAGAGCCAAATCGCCCCATCCTTGCGATGTGGGCATGTTGAACTGAAGAAGGAGACGCAACCATGAAACGGATGCTGATTAACGCCACGCAGGCAGAAGAGCGCCGCCTGGCGATTGTTGACGGGCAAAAGCTGCTCGACTACGAGATTGAAATTGAAGGGCGCGAGCAGCGCAAGGGCAATATTTACAAAGCTGTCGTCACGCGGGTTGAGCCATCGCTCGAAGCCTGCTTTGTCGACTATGGCGAAGACCGCCACGGTTTTCTGCCGTTCAAAGAGATCTCCAAACAGTACTTTGCGCAAGGCGTGTCGGTCAGCCAGTCGCGCATTCAAGACGCGATTCGTGAAGGCCAGGAGCTGCTGGTTCAGGTCGAAAAAGAAGAGCGCGGCAACAAGGGCGCGGCGCTGACGACGTTTGTGTCGCTGGCGGGCCGCTATGTCGTGCTGATGCCCAATAACCCTCGCGGCGGCGGTGTGAGCCGTCGCATTGAAGGCGAAGACCGGGCTGACTTGAAAGAAGCGCTGGACCAGCTCGAATACCCCAATGGCATGAGCATCATCGCGCGCACCGCTGGCATTGGCCGCACCGCGCCTGAATTGCAGTGGGACTTGAACTACCTGTTGAAGCTGTGGACGGCCATCGACGGCGCAGCCAAAGGCGGCAAGGGCGCGTACCTGATCTATCAAGAATCATCACTCGTCATCCGCGCGATTCGCGATTACTTCAACCACGATATTGGCGATATCCTGATTGACACCGATGACGTGTACGACCAGGCGCAGCAGTTCATGGCCCACGTCATGCCCGAGCATGCCGCCCGTGTGAAGCGCTACCGCGATGACGCGCCGCTGTTCAGCCGCTTCCAGATCGAACATCAGATTGAATCAGCCTACGCCCGCACGGTAACGTTGCCCAGCGGCGGCGCGATTGTGATTGACCACACCGAAGCGCTGGTCAGCGTGGACGTGAACTCGGCCCGCTCGATTCGCGGTGGCGACATCGAAGAAACCGCCACCCGCACCAACCTGGAGGCCGCCGAAGAAGTGGCGCGCCAGATGCGCCTGCGCGACTTGGGCGGCCTGATCGTGATCGACTTTATCGACATGGAAGAAAGCCGCAACCGCCGCGATGTCGAAAACCGCCTGCGTGACGCACTGCGGCAAGACCGCGCGCGCGTGCAGTTTGGAACCATCAGCAAATTTGGCCTGATGGAGATGAGCCGTCAGCGGCTGCGCCCGGCGCTGTCCGAAGGCGCGTCGATCCCGTGCCCGCGCTGCGGTGGCTCGGGTCACATTCGCGATACGGAATCCAGCGCACTGCAGATTCTGCGGATCATTCAGGAAGAGTCGCTGAAAGACAGCACGGCTTCAGTGCTGTGCCAGGTTCCCGTCGATGTCGCCTCATTTTTGCTGAATGAAAAACGCTCCGAAGTCGCCAAGATTGAGCTCAAGCAGCGCATCAACGTGCTGCTGGTGCCGAACAAAACCCTGGAGACGCCCAATTACAAGCTGGAGCGGTTGAAGCACGACGACCCGCGTTTGGACAACATCGAAGCCAGCTACAAAATGGCTGACGAAATGGAAGACCCAACGGGCGTCACGCGCCGCTCGCAAGAGCCGACTAACAAACAGACGCCGATCATCAAGGGCGTTCTGCCGGATGCGCCAGCACCCATGGCCGCACCAAGGCCTGAGCCAGTGAAAGCACATGCACCAGTGCACGCGCCTGTAGTTGCGCCCAAACCTGCGCCTGCTCCTGTCGTGGTTGCACCGGCTGAAACTGGCTTCTTCGGCTGGATCAAAGGGCTCTTCGGCGGCGCGCCTGCGCCGGTGGTCGTGTCCGCGCCAGCTTCTGTCTCACCTGCCAATGACAAATTGGGAGAGCAAAAATCCAGAGATGCGGCCCGCCGTGATGGTGGTGGTGGACGCGACGGTGGACGCGAGTCACGCCCCGAGGGACGTGGTGATGGCAGAGGTGAAGGCCGTGGCAACCGGGGTGGCCGGGGTGGACGATCTGAGCGCGGTGAGCGCCCGCCTCGCAGCGACCGCCCTGCACAGGGCCAGACGCGCGAGCGATTGGACGCCGACGGCAGAGTCTTGCCAATCGCAGCCAATACGGCATCCAATGCTGCATCAAACCCTGATATGGCCCAAAATGGTAACGGCCAAGAAGCCTCTCGTGAGCGCGGCGCTGGCCGTGGCGGCGAACGCGGTGGCCGTGGCCGCAACAGTGAGCGCGGCGAGCGCCCCTCGGCTGAACGTGGTGGCGACGGCGCGATGAACGCTGACCAAGCTGCACCGCGCGAAGCCCGTGAGCCTCGTGAACCGCGTGAGCCACGCGAAGTTGGACGTGAACCGCGTGAGCCACGCGGTGAGCGTCGCCCTCGTCGCGCGGACGGCCAAGAAGGCAACACCACGCCAGAAGGCACCCAGGAAGGGGCTTTGAATGCTGCCGTCGATCGCGGCGACGGGGACCGACAAGACTCACCCGCAATGGCTCAAGACGGCAACGCGGACAACAACACGTACAGTGGCCAGCCGCGCGAAAAGCGATCACGTGACCGCTATGGGCGTGAACGTGGCCCGCGTGCTGACCGAGGTGATCGCCCAGAATCGGCTCCGAGAGACGCTCAGCAGGCGCTGGAGGACTTTAATCCCAACGCGCTGGCACAAGCCTCGCTCGGGGGTGAGAGTTCGTTTGAAAAAGCCGCGTCGGTACGCCACGAAGAGCGCCCAGCCATGCGTTCGTATTTCTCCGACACGGCAACGACGGCGCCATCGCCTCTGGTGCCAGTGGCAATAGCCGTACCTGCCGCAGCGACGCCAGTGCCCGCAGTGGCTGTGATAGCACCAGTGGTCGCAGTGGCGGCACCCATCAGCGTGCAGGCCGTTGCGCCAGCGCCGATTGCCGCCGCAGGCGCAACCGGGTTGCCCAAGGTGCAAAGCTTCACGCTGCCCATTGATGCGCTGAACCAGGTGGCGCAAGGGTCGGGCTTGTCGTGGGTCAATTCGGACTCGGCCAAAGTGGCTTCAGTTCAAGCGGCGATTGCGGCAGAGACCAAGCCTATCCACGTGCCCCGCGTGCGCGCAGCGGCAGCGACCATCGACACCGGCCCGCTGGTGCTGGTTGAGACCAAGCGCGACATGCGCTCTTTGCAGTTACCGTTTGAGGAAACCCTGCCGGAGTAAATCCTGCGGATAAGTTGCGACGCGGATTACACGCTACTCAAGGCCTTTTTCAGGGCTTGAGTAGCCGCTTGGATGTCGCCGCGCTGCTCGGCAAGTACAGCCAAACTCAACCAGGCGCTGCGCGCCAACCTGGCACTGCGCAGTTGCGGCAATGACTGCGTGAGCAACTGCTGCGCCTTGCCCCACAGCTTCAAATGCATGCAGGTCATGCCTGCCAGATACTGCAACATCGGGTCACCGGGATAGCGCAGTTGGGCACCTTCGATACGCGTCAGCCAATCAGCGTCGGGCGCGTCGGTAGCCTGGGCGAAGCCCTGTTCCAGCGCTTCAACCAAGCCCACACGTTGGTCTTGGGCCAGCGCTGGCGTGGCGAGCTGCTTGGGTGACTGATCTGAGGTTGTAACTGCCGCAGCCAAACCTTGCAGCATCTGATCCCATACTGGGAGCAACCAGACCCGCGAGAGCGCTACCTCCCCCTGCAAACTCAACGACCGCTTGGCCGCAATGATGGCAATGTCCGGATTCGTGCGCTCGACCGCGTCGAGCGTTGCCCACACCTTCTCCAGTTGAGCGGCATCGTGCGTGGCGTTGATCAGCTCCAGCACCAGGCCGCGCACGATGCTCTGGCCAGCGGCCACGGAAAAAGCGCGGTGCTTGGCCAGCAGGCGTGCGGTCTCCAGCGCCGTCGTCGTCTGCCCACCCAGGCGCGCAGCCTTGAGGCGCAGGCGCATTGCCACGGTGCGCCTCGATGCGCCATGCGGCAGCTCTTCAAGCCAACGCAGACTGCCAGCGGCATCACGGTCGTCCAAGGCCCAGCGGGCCGCACGCAGTTGAACCCCCTCACGCGTTTCCTGAGCATCACGCTTGCTGGACTGGCCCAACGCCTGGAGAAAGTGGGCTTCGCGGTTCTCGCGGTTTTGCAGGGAATGCGCGCTTTCTGCCGCCAGCAGGTGCGCCATGCTGCGCAGACGGTCGCCGTAAATCGGCTTCTCGCCGCCCCGGTGCAGCACGCCCTCTTGCAGCAACACCATTTCGGCCGACTTACGCGCCCGTATGAAGCGCCCCGCCACCAGATGCGCGAGAGAATCCAACATCGCCACAAACATCGCCCGCTCGCGATGCTGGATGCGCCAGCGCCGCGCCTCCCTGGGCATGCCAAACAGCAGGCTCAACGCACGCAGCGCCAAGTGCAGAACCAGAAACGCACCTAAGGTCAGCGCCAGTACCAGGTTCAGCGATAAGTCCACGCGATAAGGCGGCCAAAACAGGGTGATGGTGCCCTGGTTATTGCCCGCCAGCAGCGCTGCTGCCACAGCAATGGCAAACAGCGCAAGCAGTGTCAGGGCAATGCGCATTTGGCGTTACTCAGGCCGCCGGGCTTAGCGCCCCGCAGCCGCCGTGGCCAGTGCGGCCAGGGTGTCATCCAGACGCGGCAGCTCCAGCGCACGCATTTCAACCTGCACTTGCTGCAACAGCGCCTGCGCGCTCTGCGTTTTGCGGGAGGTCTGGTCAAAGTATTTGCTCAGCGAGCTTGACGCAGCTTTCAAATCGGCGCGTGATGAATCGAGCTGACGCGCCAGCAAACCCATCCGGGCATTGAGCAGCTTGAGCTTGAAGTTCTCCCGCACGAAGAAAGACTGCTCGGGTGAAAGCAGCGCACTGTCCGCCTGCTCGATGCGGCTCACTCGCAGCAACCCGCGCGCCTCGTCGAGGATCGTTTGCAGGCCCTGCTGCCACCAAGACATGGCGGCGGATTTGGGCGCCAACGCCGGGCTTGCACTTGCGGCTGCGCCTTGAGCGGGTTTGCCAACGGCGTTGGCCAGCACGAGTTCATCAGCCAGGCGCACCAGCTCGTCCATTCTGACCAGCAGCGCCGGCGTATCGCTGAGTGCCGTCGCCTTAATCCTGATGGCATCACGCACTATCGCGCGTTGCAGTGCGCTGAGCCGGGGTTGCGCTGCGCGGCCGACCCGCTGCTCAGCCGATTTAAGCGCGGCCAACAACGGCTCGACGCTTCCGGTCAATTGCGCCTGCTGCTGCGCCAGACGCAAGGCTGCCTCGATGTCCACCACCAAATTCTCGTCGCGGGTGCGCGACAGGCTCGCCATCAACGCTTCGAGCTGACTGCGCTGCAAGGCCACTTCATTCAGCCGCGACTCCGACACCATGACCTTTGCAGCCGTATCCCGCGCCAGCTCAATCGCCTCGCGCGCGATAGTTTTGGCCTCGATGGACTGCGCACCGGCTTGAGCCGATTGCCGCGCGAGCTGCTCTTGCACGTTGGACAATTTTTGCCCGATCAGCACCGCACAAGTCAATGCAGCCAGAGAAACCGCGGCTCCCGCCACAGCCGCCCATTTCACCCAGACGGGCTGCATCAACGAGCCCGATGACGCAGGGTTCTCAGTCGATTCCAGGGCAATGGTCATGTCCACGATTCTATCGACGCGACGACATCATCCACGGTTGGCCGTGACTCGCAAACAACACCAAAACCGTGGCTGCGGGCGGTCTGCGCGATCCGTGGATGGGTCGCTATCGCGCGTCCCTGCGCCCAAGACAACGCGGGAAAACTGCTCACCAGGTTGCCCACAGCCTGACTGCTGCTAAACAGCCAGGCACTCCCATCCGTTGATGCTGCACGTACCAGGTCTCGCTGCGCCTGCGTAAAAGTCGGAACATGCCGATGGTAAGCAACGACAAACTCGGCGGATCCGCCTGCCGCCTGAATTCGCTGAGCCAGCCAGTCGCGGCCGCTGCCCGCCAATGGCGATTTGGCCTCGTCACCGCGAACAATCAGAAACTGGCTGCCAGCGCCCACTTGTCCGTGGACTTGCTCCCACAGCGCCTCGGAGTCAAATTGCAACGAATCAGGTTTTGGTGCGTCGATGCAGACTGCGCCAACCCCTGCTCGCATGAGTGCCCGTGCGCTGCCAGGGCCGGTTGCCCAAGCGCGGATTGAGGGACCACCGCGAGAAAAATTCGAGGGTATGGACTGGGGTTTGGCCGCAAAAAAAAAGTCCACCGCGTTGGCACTTACAAACATCACGGCCTGGTAGCGGCTGATCTGCTGCCACGCACGGTTCAAAGGCTGCGAATCAGCGACAGCCGTAATCTCGATCAGCGGTAATGCGATGGCGTCATGCCCAGCGGTCTTCAAGGCCTGCAACCAGTTTTGCGCCTCGCGGCTGGGGCGCGTCACCAGCACCCGCATCAAGTATGCCCACCGGAATCACGCAGAGCTTTGGCACCGCCTTGGATCAACAGCGCGGCAACCTGCTCGCCGAGTTGGCTGGCTTGGGCCAAGCTGGTGACTTGCGCCGACAGAGTGGCGCGAACCAGCGGCGTTGGCAGCGCGGAATCTGCCTCTCCCCAAGCAGCGCTGATCTCCAGGAGCTTCGGCACACGCACGTCTGCACTCGTTGCCCAGATGGCGTGCGCCGCCAGCGGCATCGAGCAACTGCCACCCATGGCCCGGCTGACAGCACGCTCAGCCGTCACCGCTAGCCACGACGGCAGGTGCGCAAGTGGCGCCAGTGCCGCCATCAGCTCAACGCGCTCGGTCATGATCTCGATTCCCAGCGCACCTTGGCCCGCAGCGGGCAGCATCTCAGCGGGTTCAAACACGGAGGCAATGCGGTTGGCCAGGCCCAGGCGCTTCAGGCCCGCAGCAGCCAGAACGATCGCGGCGTAATGGCCGTCATCAAGCTTGCGCAGGCGAGTATCGAGGTTGCCACGCAGCGGTTCAATCTTGAGGTCGGGTCGAAGCGCGCGCAGCAGCACCGTGCGTCGCAGGCTGGACGTACCCACTACCGCGCCGTGCGGAAGTTCGGCCAGTGACGCATAGTGGTTCGACACAAACGCATCGCGCGGGTCCTCACGCTCCAACACGCAGGCCAGCGAGAAGCCCTCCGGCAAATCCATCGGCACATCTTTGAGCGAATGCACCGCCAGGTCAGCATGCCCTTCATCCAGCGCAACTTCAAGCTCTTTGACAAACAGGCCCTTGCCACCCACCTTGCTCAACGAGCGATCCAGAATTTGATCACCCCGCGTGGTCATGCCCAAGAGTGTCACCCCATGCCCGCGTTCCGCCAGCAGCGATTTGACGTGCTCGGCCTGCCACAGCGCAAGCCGGCTCTCTCGTGTGGCGATGACCAGCGCGGCGGCCAGCGTGTTTTGGGAGTGGCTCACAGTCTGCTCACATTCGTAACCGGTTGGTAATTCAACAAAGATTCAATACTCTTTCGGATGCTAGCATGGACTCCCATGAACAAGCCGCCTTCCTCCCCTGCCAAAGAGCCACGCCCGCTGGCGAAAATGAAAGCCAACGAACGCCCGTTGGTGGAAGACATTCGCCTCTTGGGACGGATTCTGGGCGACGTGATCCGCGAGCAGGAGGGGCAGGATGCTTACGACCAGATTGAAGCCATCCGCAAGCTCTCCGTGGCGTTTCGGCGTGATGCGGATACGGAGGCTGACAAGGCGCTCAAAAAGCTGCTCAAGGCGCTCAGTGGGGAAAGGTCAGTCAGCGTGATACGGGCCTTCACGTACTTCAGCCATTTGGCCAACCTGGCCGAAGACCGGCATCACATCCGCAGGCGCGCTGTGCATGAGCGTGCGGGCGACACGCAAGAGGGCAGCATTGAAGTGGCGGTAGCGCGCTGCCGCTGGGCCGGCATTGCACCCAAAGCAATTTCCAGCATGCTGGCGCAAAGCTACGTATCACCTGTGTTGACCGCGCACCCGACCGAAGTGCAACGCAAAAGCATTCTGGATGCCGAGCGGGACATCGCCCAGTTGCTCACCGCGCGGGACGCCATCCGCGAGAGAAAGCTGGCCAGCGCGTCCACCAAAGACGCGCTGAGCCCGAAAGAGCTTGCGGCCAATGAGGCGCATATCCGCGCACGCGTGATGCAGCTGTGGCAAACCCGGCTGCTGAGGTTCACCAAACTTACGGTCGCTGACGAGATTGAGAACGCGCTGAGCTACTACGAGTCCACCTTCCTGCGTGAGATCCCCAAGCTGTATGCCGAGCTGGAGGAGCATTTGGGCCAGCACCCCGTGCACAGTTTTTTACGCATGGGCCAATGGATTGGCGGGGATCGCGATGGCAACCCCAATGTGACGGCGCAGACCTTGCAATACGCGCTCTTACGCCAGTCAGAAGTGGCGCTGCGCCATTATTTGACCGAGGTGCATTTCCTGGGGGCGGAGCTGTCGATATCGGCCATGCTAGTGAACTGCTCGCCCCAGATGCAACAGCTTGCCAACGCCTCGCCCGACACCAACGCGCACCGGCAAGACGAGCCCTACCGCCGAGCCCTCACTGGCGTGTACGCGCGCCTGGCCGCGACCCTGAAACAACTGACAGGCGGTGATGCAGCCCGCCACGCCGTAACGCCGCAAAACCCCTACGCACAGGCAGAGGATTTCGGTGCCGATTTGCGGGTGATTGAAGCGTCCCTCATGAGCCACCATGGTGCGGCGATGGTGGCATTGCGCCTGCACCCGTTGATCCGCGCCGTCGAGGTTTTTGGCTTTCATCTGGCTACGGTAGACCTGCGGCAAAGCTCGGACAAACACGAAGAAGTCATCGGCGAGCTGCTGGAAGTTGCCCGCATTGAGCCCGCCTATGCACAACTTGATGAGGCGGCCAAGCGCAACGTGCTGTTGCGCCTTCTCAATGATGCACGGCCCTTGCGCGTGCTGGGTGCCAACTACTCGCCGCTTGCACAAGGTGAAATCGGCGTGTTTGAGGCCGCCAAGCTCATGCTGCAACGCTTTGGCCGCAACAGCATACGCCACTACATCATCAGCCACACGGAAACAGTGAGCGACTTGCTCGAAGTGCTACTGCTGCAAAAAGAGACCGGCCTGCTCAATGGCACGCTGGACAGTAAAGCGGCCAATGATCTGATCGTAGTCCCGCTCTTCGAAACCATTGAAGACCTGCGCAATGCCGCACCGATCATGCGCGAGTTTTACGCGGTGCCTGGCGTGGCCGCACTCATCAAACGCAGCGGTGCCGAGCAGGACATCATGCTGGGCTACTCGGACAGCAATAAAGACGGCGGCATCTTCACCAGCAACTGGGAGCTGTACCGCGCCGAGATTGCGCTGGTCGCCCTGTTTGATGAGATGGGCACAGCAATCCGGCTCAGAATGTTCCACGGGCGCGGCGGTACGGTAGGCCGCGGCGGTGGCCCGAGCTATCAAGCCATTCTTGCGCAACCCCCGGGCACCGTGCGCGGGCAAATTCGCCTGACGGAGCAAGGCGAGGTGATTGGCTCCAAATACGCCAACCCCGAGATTGGCCGCCGCAACCTTGAAACACTGGTGGCCGCCACGCTGGAAGCCACCTTGCTGCAATCCACCAAGCCTGCTACCAAGGACTATTTAGCAGCAGCGGAAACGCTGTCGCGTTTGAGCATGGCGGCCTACCGCGCGCTGGTTTACGAAACACCGGGCTTCACGCAATACTTCTTCGAGTCCACCCCGATTCGTGAGATCGCCGAACTGAACATTGGCTCGCGTCCTGCGTCACGCAAGGCATCGCAAAAAATTGAGGATTTGCGCGCCATCCCCTGGGGTTTCAGCTGGGGGCAGTGCCGCCTGACGCTGCCGGGCTGGTATGGTTTTGGTACGGCAGTAGACACATTCATTCACGCCGCTGATGGCGATGCGGCGCTACTGCAAAAGATGTACCGCAACTGGCCATTTTTTAAAACCCTGCTGTCCAATATGGACATGGTGATGGCCAAGAGCGACCTGGCGCTGGCTTCACGCTACTCGGAGTTGGTGACGGACACACGTTTGCGCAAAGACATTTTTGGCGCGATTGAAGCGGAGTGGCACCTCACCGCCAAGGCCCTCACACTGATCACAGGCGACAAGCAGCGCCTGACGAACAACACTGCGCTACAACGCTCGATTCGCCACCGCTTTCCCTACATTGATCCACTGCATCACTTGCAGGTGGAGCTGGTGCGCCGCTACCGGGCTGGCCTGACCGATGAGCGGGCGCAGCGCGGCATTCATATCTCGATCAACGGCATTGCGGCGGGCTTGCGCAACACGGGATAACAACCGGATGAACGATTGACCGGTTAAATTCAAGAACCCAGAAATTCGCCAATAGGTTTGAGGTCTTCCACCCGATCACAAACGGCTTTGACCATCATCAAAATCGGCACGCCGAGCAGCAGGCCCCACACGCCCCACAGCCAACCCCAGGCCAACAAGCCCACAAACACCGCCACCGGGCTTAGCTGGCTGGTTTTGCTGGTCAGCCACGGTGTGAGAAGGTTACCCACCACTGCGTGAATAACCAATGAGGCACCGCCCACCATCAAGGCCATGCTCAAGCTTCCAAACTGCAAGAATCCCACCAGCGCAGACGCACCCGTCATGACCAGCGACCCCAGATACGGCACCAAATTCAAAACACCTGCCAGAACGCCCCAGGCCGCCGCGTTCTCCAGTCCAATGAACCACAACGCCAGCCCGGTCAACACACCCACCAGTATGCTGGTGAGAAACTGCATTTGCAGGTAGCGGCGAATCTGGTCGGTGATTTCATGCAGAGCCTGCAGCGTGATTTTTTTGCTGCTCAGGCGCGGCCCCGCCAGCTTGATCAGTTTTCGGCGGAACGTGTCGCCGGAAAGCATCAAAAAGTAGGTCAGAAAAATGACGGCCGTGGATTGCCCCAGCAGGGCGATCAAGCCCAAAGTGCCGGTCCACAGGTAATCTCTGATATTGAGCCTCGGCGCATCCACCACCACGCGCATGACACCGCGCGTTGGGGAGGCAGCGGCATTCGTATCTTGCGTGGCCTGTTCAATTTGCGTAGCTGCCTTCTGCACCGTCTCAAGCGTACTGGGTGCTTTTCCGCTGGCTGCTTTCATGTTCTGAGCGAATTTGCTGGCCGCCGCTGGCAGCGCCTCGACCAGTTTGGCGGCTTCGTCGCTCAACGCGTAGGCTGTCCCGCCCACAGCGCTCAATATCACAAGCAGCAGCACGGCAGAGCTCAGCCAACGTGGCATTCTTTTGGCCTCCAGCCAGTTCACCAAGGGCGACAGCGCGTAGCTGAAAAGCAGGCTGAGCATCACCGGTATGAAAATCGCCTTGGCCCAATGCAGCACGAAAACGCAACCCAGCCCTGCCAAAACGATCAGGGAAAGGCTGCGAATGCTCACGGGCAGATCCGGCAGCTCCGGCAACGTGGGGTCAGGCGGAACGGGGAACGTTGCGTTGGCCGCAGAGGTGGGCTCGACAACAGCGAGTTCAGCAGTGAGTTTCTCAGTCATGGCAGATCCACATCTTAGTTCAGGCTTTCTGTCGGCAACCACACAATGAAAAACTGATGGGCATGCAGATCAACCCGCGATAGTCTCGCGCACGGCCGCTACCTGCCGGCGCGACACAAACAGCAGCTCCGGCACGTCGGCCAGGCGCACCGCCCAGCCCTCGCCCTCGTGCGGGTCAACATGCTTGACCAACGCCCGAACCGCGCGGCGGGCGATGATGGCATTGCGGTGAATGCGCATGAACTGTACCCTGTATTTTTCCTCCAGCTCGTTGATGGAGCCATCCAGAATGTAGCTGCGCTTGGCCGTGCGCACGGTAATGTATTTGAGCTCGGCCTTGAAGTACATCACCTCCGAAAGTGGCAAACGCTCCGTGTGCCCACGCTCCTGGATGATCACCACCTCTTCAACCGCCTGCAACCTTGCATCCAGCGCATTGGCCCGTGCACGCTCCACTTTTTGAAGCGCTGCCTGCAGTCGCTCCAGGCGCACGGGCTTGGTCAGGTAATCAACCGCTTCCAGCTCGAAGGCCTCAACGGCATGCTCGGAGTGTGCAGTGACAAAGACAATCGCGGGTGGGTTGGCCGAGTCGCGCAGCACCTGCGCAAGGGCGATGCCGTTGGCACCGGGCAGGTTGATGTCCAGCAGAACGACATCCACCTCGGCGCGTTTGAGAAATGCCATTGCGTCAGTCGCATTGGCCGCTTCACCTTGCAACAAGGTGACGGGCTGCCGACAGTCGCCCAGCAAGGTTTTCAGGCGGGCGCGGGCCAACGCCTCGTCATCAACCAGCAAAACCTTGAGCGTCATCGGGCAAAACTCCTGAATCGGTGTCTGGAACTAGAGGGGGATTTCAATGCGCACCTGAAAAACACCGTCTTTGAACGCGCTTTGAAACTGCCCTTGAACGTCGTGCAGCAGCTTCAGCCGATCCCGGACATTGGCCAGCGCGACTCCATGACCGCGTTCGCCTGTGCCGTTGGGCACGGTGTTGGTCACCTTGATGACCGCGATAGAGCCGCGCCGCTGCGTAGTGACCCGAACGGTGGCGCCGCTCACACTGGGCTCAACCCCGTGACGCACGGCGTTTTCCACCAGCGGTTGCAGCAGCAGCGGCGGCAGCTTGGCGTTGTCACACGCTGGGTCGAGGTTCCATTGCAGTTTCAGCCGGTCGCCAAATCGGATCTGCTCAATCGCCAAGTAGCGCTTGGCCAAAGCAATTTCATCCGCAAGCGTCACCGATTCGCCCTGATCCACCAAGGCGTGGCGAAACAGGTCGCTCAGATCTTCCAGCAGAGTCTCAGCCTTGGCCGGCTCCGCGCGCACCAACGCGATGGCACTGTTGAGTGAATTGAACAGGAAGTGTGGGCGGATGCGCGATTGCAGCTCGGCCAGCCGGGCTGACGTCGCCGCTGGGGTCATGCCCTTGGCACGCAGCACCAAGGCCGCCACCAAGATGGCGGCCAGCCCCGCCCCCGAGAACGCGCTGGCCAGCCACGGCGTGGGGCCGATCAAGCCCACCATCGCCAGCACCGCGCAGCCATACAGACCCGCCACCGCACCCAAGAGCGTGCCGACGGCGTATTGCATGTTTTGACTCAACGCCGCCAGCGGCTTTTTCAGGCTGCACGCGGCAATCAACCAGACCAGTGTGGCGGGCAACGCTCCGCCTGCCAGAAGAGAAAGGCGGGTCAACCAGTCCATGAAATCACTGGCACCATACATGGCACCGACTGCGGTGACTGCTTCAACAAACAGCACCGCACGAAGCACCACTCCCAAGTGGCAGGCATCGAACACCATACGGCGCGACTCCTGCTTCGCCGCGCCTTTAAGCTCGAGCTCCTGGAAGGCCGATAAAATTTGGGTGTCTTTCATGTCAGTGGTTCGAGGTTATTCCATTTTCAGCCCCATGCCCCAAAATATCCAACATCCGCAAAATCAATTCGACAAAAAATCCCAAGCCTGGTCGGCGCTGTTTTCAGAGCCGGTGAGTGATTTGGTCAAACGCTACACGTCCAGCGTGTTCTTCGACAAACGGCTGTGGCAGGCGGATATTGCAGGATCGCTGGCGCATGCCACCATGCTCGCGGCGCGAAAAATCATCAGCGCTGAAGACCTGGCATCGATTCAGAAGGGCATGGCTCAAATCACTGCGGAGATTGAATCCGGCAAGTTTGAGTGGAAGCTCGACCTGGAGGACGTGCATCTCAACATCGAGGCACGGCTGACCGAGCTGGTCGGCATCGCCGGCAAACGCCTGCACACCGGGCGCTCGCGCAACGACCAGGTCGCCACCGACGTGCGCCTGTGGCTGCGCGGCGAGATGGATCTGATCTGCGCCCTGCTGTTCGACTTGCAGAAGGCGCTGGTCACGCTGGCTGAGTCTCATGTCGATATCGTGATGCCAGGCTTCACGCACCTGCAAGTGGCACAGCCGGTGAGCTTTGGCCACCACCTGCTGGCCTATGTGGAGATGTTCGCGCGCGATGCGGATCGCCTGCACGACGTGCGCAAACGCGTCAACTGCCTGCCCCTCGGTGCCGCGGCGCTGGCAGGCACCAGCTACCCGCTGGATCGTGAGATGGTGGCAAAGCTGTTGGGCATGGTCGATGCTGCGGGCCAACCGTGTGTCTGCCAAAACTCACTGGATGCCGTGAGTGACCGCGACTTCGCCATCGAGTTTGCAGCCGCCGCATCACTGGTGATGGTGCACATCAGCCGTCTGAGCGAGGAGTTGATCTTGTGGATGAGCCAGAGCTTTGGCTTCATCAAGATCGCGGATCGCTTCACCACCGGCAGCTCCATCATGCCGCAGAAGAAGAACCCCGATGTGCCCGAGCTGGCGCGCGGCAAAACCGGCCGCGTGGTGGGCCACTTGGTGGGCTTGATCACCCTGATGAAGGGCCAGCCGCTCGCTTACAACAAAGACAACCAGGAAGACAAGGAGCCGCTGTTTGACACGGTAGACACCCTCAAAGACACGCTGCGCATTTTTTCCGACATGATGGGCGGCATCACCGTCAACGCGCAGGCGATGGAAAACGCCGCCCTCAAAGGTTATGCCACGGCGACGGATCTGGCCGACTACCTGGTCAACAAAGGGCTGGCCTTTCGCGATGCGCACGAGACCGTGGCACACGCCGTCAAGGCCGCCATCTCGCACCAGGTCGACTTGTCAGAGCTGCCACTGGCGGTGCTACAGAGCTTTCACCCGTCGATTGAGAAGGACGTCTACGATGCCTTGAGCCTGCGCGGCTCACTCAACGCGCGGCGCACGCTCGGCGGCACGGCACCCGAGCAGGTGCGCTTGCAGATTGCGCGGCACAAAGCGCGGTTGGGTTGATCCCGTTGCGGCGGTTGCTAATTTAACTGCCCTGACAATGCTACTTAATAAATAGCTAAATATAGATATTCTCAGAGAGCTAGAGTCTTTTTTTATCAATAATTTACATTGCAGGACGAATTTTCAGAGATAAATTAACCTCCAGGTTAATTATTGGCCAAGACCAGTGGCGTTATCCGCAGCGACTACCGCCGTTACAACTGACAACCGTTCCTTTCCAAATGAGACCTGGCGTAACAGACTGGCCAGATATCCTACAAACAACCAAGAATAATAGGTGCTCGCAAATGTTCGTTGATAACCTCGCCCTCGCTGTTGAACCCCAGCCGGTGGCAGCCCCCTCCCCCACAACTGACATCGCGGCGAGTGCCGCCGAATCGCTCTCTCCGGCAATGCTGACGGTGCTCGGATCGGCGCTGCTGGCGGCTTGCGGCGGGGGTGGCTCTGGGTCTGCCAGCGTTGCTGCCGTCGCCACGAATGCGGCGGGCACGGGTACGACGGGTGCGGCGGTTTCAACGATAGGTGTGTCAGCGGCAACTGCTGGCGCGGCCGCGCCTGTCGCGACCGCGTCTGCACCGGCTGTTACAGTCGCGTCGGTCGTACCCGACCCCAGCCTGATCTTGCCCGCAGTTCAGCCTATGGCACCCGTTGCCGTAGTGCCTGTACCTGTGCCTGCACCGATCCCCGTCCCTGCACCGGTGCCCGTGCCTGCTCCTGCTCCTGCTCCCGTGCCAGCACCTGCCCCCCCTGCTCCGGCCCCTGCCACTGCACCTGCGCCGACACCCAGTCCCCCGCCCGCCCCCAACCCCGCCGCGCCGGGCTTCAACAACACGCCCAAGGCTTTGACTGACCCGCAAGCCGCACGCTTTCTGCTGCAAAGTCAGCTCGAAGCCACCACGGGCGAAATCATCGCGGTGCGCGGCACGACCTACGCGGCTTACTTGCAGCAGCAATTTGCCAAGCCGATTGGGCAAACCGGCTACCAGTGGCTTGAAGCGCGCGGGTACGGCGCGTCGGACATCCGGCGGTACTTCTTCAGCACCTACCCGGCTGACTTCATGATCTGGAACCAGCTGTTCACCGCCTCTGACAGCATGCGCAAGCGTTGCGCGCTGGCACTGTCGGAGTTTTTCGTGGTGTCGCTCAGTTCGGCGGAATTCAACTGGCGCAGCCACGCGTTTGGCCAGTATTGGGACCTGCTGGTGGGCAGCGCTTTTGGCAACTTTCGCAAGCTGCTGGAGGACATCAGCTTGAACCCGGCGATGGGTTACTTCCTCAACACCAAGGGCAACCAAAAGGAGAACACCACCACCGGCCGGGTGCCGGATGAAAACTACGCCCGCGAGGTGATGCAGCTCTTGACCATTGGCGTGGACGTGCTGAATCTGGATGGCTCTGTGCAGACCAGCGGTGGAAAAAAATTGGAGAGCTATACGCAAAGCGACGTGACCAACCTGGCCCGTGTGTTCACCGGCTATGACTTTGACACCTCGGACGGTGTACGCATCACACCACTCAACGACGACGGAACCCCCGAAACCTACACCATCGAGAGCAGGGGTTATACGCAAAAGCCGATGTCGCTCAACGCCTCTCGGCATTCCACGCTGGCGACGACGTTCCTGGGCACCACCATCCCCGGCAACACCCCCGGTGCAGCGGCCTTGAAGACGGCGCTGGACACGCTGTTCAACCACCCCAATGTCGGGCCCTTCTTTGGCAAGCAGATGATCCAGCGCCTGGTCACCAGCAACCCCAGTCCGGCTTACGTGGCGCGCGTTGCCGCAGCGTTCAACAACAACGGCGCGGGCGTTCGCGGTGACTTGAAGGCGGTGTGGACGGCGATCTTGCTGGACGACGAGGCGCGCGGCGCCGGCAACCTGGCCAGCACGACCTTTGGCAAGCTGCGCGAGCCGATGTTGCGCTTCATTCAGTGGGGCCGCAGCTTTGGCCTGAACTCTGCTGCAAATTCGTGGAAGATGTTTGACACCTCAGGTGCCTCGGACAAGTTGGGGCAAAGCCCGTTGCGCGCGCCCTCGGTGTTCAATTTTTTCCGCCCCGGCTTCATCCCGCCCAGCACCGCCCTGGCAGCCACCCAGTCACCCGCGCCGGAGTTTCAGTTGGTCAACGAGACCACGGTGGGCGGCTACTTGAACTACATGCAGAACGTGATGCGCAGCGGTATTTACGCCGGCGACCCAGGTGTTCCGTTCATTGGCGGCAACCAGACCTACGTGCCCGACATTACCGCCAGCTATACCCAGGAGCTGGCGCTGGTGGCGAACGCGGCCGCACTGGTGGACCGCATCAACCTGATCCTGTGCGCCGGGCAGTTGTCTGCGACCAACCAGGCCACCATCGTCGCCGCCCTGAACGGCAAACCGGTGACCGCCAGCAGCCCCGCCAACGAAAAACTTGACCGCGTGTGCGCGGCCATCCTCATGGTGATGGCAACGCCCGATTACTTGATTCAAAAGTAGCTTGATCCAAAAGTAATTGGATTCAAACGTAATTGATCACAAGATTTACCGAGACCTCACCATGCATTTGCTCCAGCCCCAGCTTCACAGCCGCCGCGCGTTTTTGCGCCGTTCCGCCCAATTGGCGTTCACCGGCGCGGCTTTGCCCACCGCCTTGAACCTGGCGGCCATGGGCGAGGCGGCAGCCTTCAACGCCCCAAGTGGCAGCTACAAGGCGCTGGTGTGTGTCTTCCTGTATGGCGGTAACGACTACGGCAACACGCTGGTGCCCTATGACAATGCCAGCTACAACCTCTACAGCACCATTCGCGGCGGCGCTGCGGGCCAGAACGCAGGCGGCATCGCACTGGGCCGGGCCGACCTGACACCGACCCTGCTCGGTCCACTGCCCGCCGATGCACTGCCCAATGGCCAGCAGTTGGCCTTCCATCCGTCAATGACTGGGTTGGCGTCTCTGTTTGACCAGGGCAAAGTGGCGGTGCAGCTCAATGTAGGCCCACTGGTGGTTCCGATGAACAAGGCGCAGTACCAGGGCAGTAACCGCGTGCTGTACCCGCTGCCCCCCAAGCTCTTTTCCCACAACGACCAGCAGTCGATCTGGCAGTCATCATCGCCCGAGGGCTCGACCATCGGCTGGGGAGGCAACATGGGCGACCTGGCGTTGGCCAGCAACGGCAGTGGCTCGCTGTTCACCTGCATCTCCATTACCGGCAACGCGGTGTTTCTGGCGGGCGACACAGCGTTGTCCTACCAGGTGGGCTCGGGTGGCGCGGTGAAGATCAATAGCGTCAACGACAACTCTACCTACGGCTCCAGCTTCGTCAAGGCCGCCATGCTCAACCTCACCCAGCAGACCCGTTCGCACGTGCTGGAGAACGAGTACAACACTGTGACCCGGCGGGCCATCACCGCGCAGAGCACGGTGACGACTGGCATCACCACCGGGCGAGCCGTCGGCACCGGCCCAGAGTTTGCGGCCTTCACGCCCGCCGTGCTCAGTGGCAACTCGCTGGCCGCGCAATTGAAGATGGTGGCCCGCTTGATTGAAGCGCGCGGCACGCTGAACACCCGGCGCCAAGTCTATTTTGTCTCGCTCGGTGGCTTTGACCTGCATGACAACCTGATCACCGACCACGCGAGAAACATGAAGCGCGTAAGCGAAGCGATGACTGCCTTCTACCAAACCACCGCTGCTCTGGGTGTCGACCAAAATGTGACGGCCTTCACCGCATCAGACTTCGGCCGCACGCTCTCGTCCAACGGCGACGGCACCGACCACGGCTGGGGCAGCCACCACATGGTGGTGGGCGGTGCCGTGCAGGGCAAGAAGTTCTACGGCTACGCACCACCCGTGGGTGCGGGCAACACCGCAACACCCGTCGATGCATGGCAAGTTGGCCAAGGCCGCCTGTTGCCCACCACGTCTGTTGACCAGTACGCGGCCACGCTGGCTACCTGGTTTGGCGTTCAGCCCAGCGAGCTTGCCGGAATCTTGCCCAACATCGGCCACTTTGGCGGCAGTGCCAACGGCATTGACTATCCGGTCAATTTGGGCTTCGTCTGATCCACTGCGCCCCAGCCGATAGACCTCAGAAATTGGCAGTCAGCGTCAATCTGAATGAGCGCGATTCAATCGGATGGAAGTGGATGTCGTCCACTGCAGCGCTTTCGCCGTTCAACCGGGAGGCATAGTAGTAGTCGATGGCGGAGTCTTTGCGGTCTGTTAAGTTGAATCCTTCGAGTTCAATTTTCAGCTTGGGGCTGATCTTGTAGCCAATCCGCCCATTCAAAGTCGCTGTACCTTGCGAACGCACGGAGTTGTCTTCGACCAGGGGACGCGGGCCAAAGTAGCGCAATTGCAGAGCACCGAAGTAAGGCCCCATTTTGTCCACGGCGAGCGCCAGCGATGCCACGCCTTCCACAGCGCCGGGTATGCGGTCGCCCGCAGGGTTGGGGTCACGAAAGCGGGCCTGGGCAAACGCGATGTCGGCATCAATCGTCAACCAACGGTTGGGCTTGTAGTAGTTTGAAAACTCGACCCCGATGCGTCGGCTAGGGCGGCCCGCTTCAGTCGTACCGGCATCCCCCACGAAGAGGAGTTCGGAGTCAAGGTCAAGCTGGTAGACCGACAGTGAACTTTGCAGCCCGGCGACAAGCTCGCTGCGGATGCCCAGCTCCAGGCCGCGCGAGCGCACCAGTGGAGACACTTTGTCAGCTGTAGCCCCAGTTTTGGGATCGATGCTGATGGTGGTGCCGCGCGCATCGTTGCTGTGAAATCCGGTGCCCGCACTGGCGTAGAACTCGGTTTTGCGCCACGGGCCGAAGATCAGGTTCAGTTTGGGGCTGAGCATGGCATCGGATGCGCCACCGGAATTGACGGGGTCGCTGCTGGTCACGTCAAACCGATAGATGTCAGCACGCAGGCCCGCGACGGTGCGAAACTTTTCTGTCCACTGCGTGGTGTTTTCCAGATAGGCACCGAAGCTGCCTTGCACGATATGGTCTGAACGCGTGGTGGAAGTCCGCTGGCGCGCAACGCTGTTGTACAGCTCGTTATCAATCACGTCATTTTGAAACTGGATGCCCACGGTGGTTTCAGAGCTTCGGCCGAGGCTCGTTGATGGCCAAGTGTGGCTGGCGTTGATGCCCATGGAAGTTCGCCGGTCCGGCTGTGCAAACTGGTCGCCATTCACAGGATCATCCAGAAAATAAGTGAAATTGGAAAACAGGTCCAGGTGGGTTCGGGCGATGTAGGCATTGACTTTGCTGCTGCCGCGCTCGGTCGATCTTCGCCATTCGCCAGACAGGCTGTAGCGGCTGGCCTGCCCGCCGTCGGTCTGATCCACCCCATCGAAGCGGCCCAGGCTGCCCGCATCAACCGCGCGTTGCGGAATCTGATCGGTGGCGTGCCAGCTTGCCTCGTAAGCCATCAAGGTCAAGTTGAAACCGTTGTCCTGCGCCCCCTGGCTGTAGCGCAACACGGCGTTGCGTTTGCGAAAATCATCGCCCACCGTGAAGGGGCCGTCATTGCGAAACAGCTCCAGGGCATACAGCAGGTTGCCATCGCCGAGCTGGGGCGACGCGGCCAGGAACGTCCGTGCATAGCCGTTTTGACCCAGTCCAACGCTCGCGATACCTTGCGCCAGCGTATTGGCATACCTGACGTTGACCGCCCCTGCCGACGAAAAATCACCTTCCGCCGCAAAGAACGGGCCTTTGCGATACTCCAGCAAGTTTGTCAGCTCGGGGATCAGAAAGTTGACATCCGTCCAGCCTTGGCCATGGGCGTGACTACGTTGGTTGACCAGCATGCCGTCAACCGTGGTGCGCAAATCAGTGCCGTGATCCAGGTTGAAGCCACGCAAGTAAAACTGATTGGCTTTGCCCTCGCCGCTGTGCTGGCTGACGACCAGACCCGGCACCGCCTCCAGCACCTCGCCCGACCGATAGACTGTACGCGCTTCGAGCTGCGACCGGGTCACCAAGCCCTGGTTGGCCGTTGCCGCGTCCCCGAGCAGGCTGGTGCGCGAGCTTTCGATCACGACAGGTGCGAGAACGGTGCTGACAGTCTGCCCGATTGCCGGACTGTGCAGGAGGTAGGCAAACGCGACAGCGGACATGGCAAAACCGAATTCATTGCCAATTATCATTTTGTTAATTTTGTTAATTTCCACTGCTTTCGTCATTGAATATTCTTCACACACGCTGCCAAAACCACCATGCTGAAAGCAAAATCAGCGCCACCGAGCCGCCGCGCACCACGGTGCTTTCGTACCAAGATCGGTTAACGACCAGTTGCGCAACGGCCACCCACCCGGCGACGGCTAACAGTTGCCCGGCCTCGACCCCCAAGTTAAAACCGGCCAACGCCCAAGGCAAAAGGCCAGACGGTGCAGCTGCTTCTTGCAAAAGCCCTGCAAAGCCGTAGCCGTGAACCAGCCCAAACAGCAGCGCCAGCACGTCGGTTCGCAGCCAAGCCTGTGGACGCAGATTCAGCAGCGCCGTCACGCCAATCGAAAGTGCGATGACAGGCTCCACCCACGCGGGTGAGCCCTGCGTGAGCCCAAAAGTCGCCAGTATCAGCGTTATCGAGTGCCCGATGGTGAAGGCCGTGATGGTGCGAAGTAACGCCCACCAAACGTCGCTGCTTTGTTGCGACGACTTTGCACCCAACCTGAGCCGCAGCGGCAACACCAGCGCCAACAAGAATGCCAGGTGGTCGTAACCCTCCAGCAGGTGATGCATGCCCAACGAAAAGTACTCGCGCAATGCCGTGAAGCGACTTGAGGGAACTGCGGTGGATGCTGCTGCCGCGTTGGCTGCCAGCAATGTCAACCCCGCCGGTTGCTGGGGCGATGTGGTCGTGAGCACGTCACTACCCGCGATACGACCCGCGACCAGCAGGCGGTGATTGGCATCTTGCGCTTTGAACAGCGTGTAGTTAAAACTCAGACCATTTGCCACCGGGCAGTTTGTCTGGGCTTGAAACTGAAGGTAAGCGCCATCGCTGCGTTTTTCAATCTCGCCAAATTGCCACTGAAGACGGCAGGCCGCGGCTTGCAGATTCGCCGATTGATTGATCACCTCAATAGCAGCAGGCGTTGCCGCCTTCAGCTCGCCCCAGGTCACCTGACCATCGGCGTTGCCATCCAACGGCAAGATCAAATCAAGATCCTTGATCGCGACGGACAGCTTGAAACGATACGCGCTGGGTGCAGTCTCCTGCACATCCAGATAGGCATCACTGCCCTTGTGTGCGAGCGCGAGTGAGGCAAGGCACAGGGCCACCAGGGCCACACATGCGCGGGAAAAAAGGCGAGTGAATGTCATGGCTTGACGACCAAGCGCGCATCCTGCAAACCGCTCTGACGCAGCGCGGCTTTCAACTCCAACATCGCGGCGTCATCCTTGGCCTGCTTGGCGCTTTGCAAGGCCACCCTCCAGTCAATGGGCTCACGTTGCAGTGCCAGATTTTGCCGGGCTGCGGCCAGCGCGGCAGTGGGGTTGTCTTCAAGCCACAGTGCGATCAACGCCAGCTCCCGGCCATGCAGCGAGGGGTCGTCACCGCGCCGTTTGAGCTCTGCCGTGCGCTCATTGAGCGTCACCAGAGTGGCGCGCCAACGTGTGTCGTCCAGCTGCCGCCAAGCCGCCGCGCGGCGCAGCAATACCGCATCCGTATCGGGCGATGCAGCCAATGCCGCCAGAGCCTCTTTATAGCGGCCTGTGCGCAGGGCGAGATCGCTGTAAGCGATGGCGGTGTAAAGATCAGGCTCAAAAGTCAAGCTGCGCTGATAGGCTTGCGCTGCCTGTGCATCACGACCCCAGCGCTCAAAAGCCTCGGCCAAAAGCGACGACAACCACGCGCGCTGCCCAACATCTTGCGCCTGTCCTTCCAATTTTTGCAAGCCGTGCGTGGCGGCTTGGTGGTCGCCTTGAAGAGACTCGGTCTCAAGCTGGCAAGCCTGCGCATAGAGCGTTTGACCTGCCTGCCCCACTTTCATGCACGCGGCCAACGCCTGCGGGTAGTTGCCTGACAGACGCTCCAGTGCGGCAAGATTCAGCCAGCCTTGCGCATGGCTGGGCGTGCGGGCCAAGGCGGCCACCAGCACTTTGTGCGCAGCAGCAAACTCGTGGCGACCCTGCTGCACGGTGGCTTGCAGCACCGCGATGTCTGCCGGGGCATCCGCTCGATCCCACCA